>JBDRIY010000124.1:0-18701 GCA_043815445.1 Candidatus Omnitrophota bacterium | reverse complement strand
CAAAAATTTGTGCCTAAGGATCCGTTAATCACTAAAGCTCGTATTATCGATACTTTTTTTCCTATTTCTACAGGAGGAACTTTTTGTATTCCCGGCCCTTTTGGAGCGGGGAAAACTGTGCTTCAACAGTTAACCAGCCGTTACGCTGAAGTGGATGTAGTTATTGTAGCTGCCTGCGGCGAGCGGGCCGGAGAAGTTGTTGAAACTTTACGAAAATTTCCGGAGTTGACAGACCCAAAAACAGGCAAATCGCTCATGGAAAGGACTATTATTATTTGTAATACCAGCTCAATGCCGGTTGCGGCAAGAGATGCTTCAGTATATACAGCTGCCGCGTTGGGGGAATATTATCGCCAGCAAGGTTTAGATGTTTTACTTTTGGCTGATTCTACTTCCCGCTGGGCTCAGGCAATGAGAGAAGTCTCAGGCCGGCTTGAGGAAATTCCCGGGGAAGAAGCTTACCCGGCTTATTTAGAATCTCGAATCGCGGAGTTTTACGAGCGCTCGGGGTTTGTTGAACTTTTATCCGGTAAAAAAGCCAGCCTTACGATTGGCGGAACAGTCAGCCCTGCCGGCGGCAATTTTGAAGAGCCGGTTACTCAATCTACCCTTAAAGTCGTGGGAGCTTTTCATGGCCTTTCCAGAGAAAGAGCTCAGGCCCGGCGTTTTCCTTCAGTGGACCCTCTTGAAAGTTGGTCTAAATATGACAGTTTTGTCGGCTCCAATATTATAGCTAAAGCAAAAGACATTTTAGTTAAAGGTAATGAAGCCGCTCAAATGATGAAAGTTGTGGGTGAAGAAGGCACGTCTATAGAAGATTTTATAATTTATCTTAAAGCTGAGTTTTTAGATTCGGTTTACCTTCAGCAGAACGGCTTTGATAATATAGATGCTGCTACGAGCATAGAAAGACAAAGGTATGTTTTTGCTAAAGTATTTTCTGTTTTAGATAAAGAGTTCAGCTTTGAGTTTAAAGAAAAAGCTCGCGAAGCCTTTTATGAATTAAGGCATTTATTTATAGATTGGAATTATAAACAATGGCAGTCTCCCGAATTTAAAACTCAAGAGCAAGCCATAAATAATTACCTAAATAAGGGGTTGGCGGAGAAGGGGTTATGAAGAGAGTTTATAGCAAGATACTTAGTATTTCGGGCAATGTTATTACGGTTAGGGCTGAGGGGGTTGCTTATGAGGAACTGGCTCAAGTCAAGAGTACTCAGGGAGAGTCTTTGGCCCAGGTTATAAAGCTTGAGCAGGATTTAGTATCTTTGCAGGTTTTTTCGGGAAGCCGGGGGATTTCTACCAGCGATGAGGTTAGATTTTTAGGGCATCCAATGCAAGTTGCTTTTTCTGAAAATATGCTGGGTAGAATTTTTAACGGTAGCGGCCGGCCCAGAGATAAAGGCCCGGATTTGACCCAAAATCTTATTGAAATAACCGGCCCAACAGTTAATCCGGTCAAAAGGATTATTCCCGAGAGAATGATCAGAACTAATATTCCGATGATAGATGTTTTTAACTCTTTAGTAGTTTCTCAGAAGCTGCCTATATTTTCGGTATCAGGAGAGCCTTATAATGAATTATTAGCCCGGATAGCTCTCCAGGCCCAAGTAGATATGATTGTTTTAGGTGGGATAGGCCTTAAATATGACCAGTATATGTTTTTTAAAAATACTCTGGAGGATAAAGGCGCTTTAAGCCGTTCAGTATTTTTTGTTCATACAGCTTCTGATCCGGTGGTAGAAGGGCTTATGGTTCCGGATTTGTGTTTAGCAGTTGCCGAAAAATTTGCTTTAGGCGGTAAAGATGTTTTAGTTTTATTTTCTGATATGAGTAATTTTGCCGATGCTTTAAAAGAAATAGCTATAACTACGGAACAAGTTCCCTCAAATAGAGGTTATCCCGGAGATTTATATAGTCAGTTAGCCCGGCGTTATGAAAAAGCAGTTGATTTTGAAGGCGCCGGCTCTATTACGATTTTAGCAGTTACAACAATGCCTGGGGATGATATTACTCACCCTATTCCTGATAATACCGGCTATATTACTGAAGGCCAGTTTTATTTAAGAAATTCAAGGATAGACCCTTTTGGCTCTCTAAGCCGGTTAAAACAACAAGTAAATAATAAAGCCCGGCCTGACCATAGGGCGATTATGGATGGCATGATTCAGCTTTATGCTCAGTATAAAGAGTCTGAAGAAAAAAGAGCAATGGGTTTTAGGATGAGTTCTTGGGATAAGAAGCTGTTAAAATATGGAAAATTATTTGAAGCTCAAATGATGGATTTATCAGTTAATATTTCTTTAGAGGATGCTTTAGATAAAGGCTGGCAAATTCTTGCTGATTGTTTCAGCCCGCATGAAACAAATTTTAATACAGACTTAATAAAAGAGTTCTGGCCGGTGAAGAGTGAGGGGTGAGGAGCAGATACTCGATGCTTGATAGCTCGTAAGATATATATCGAGAATCGAGTATCCAGTATCGAGTATCGAGAAAGATGTCAAAGATTAGGCTTACTAAGAATGAGTTGAAAAAGCAGAAAGAAGCGCTGAAGCGTTTTGAGCGCTATTTGCCTATGCTTTTGCTTAAGAAAAGGCAAATTAGGCTTGAAACAACTAAGATTCACCAGGCCATTAAAAGTGTTTCTCAAGAAATTGAGAATTTCAGAAATGAAGTTATTCACTGGGTTGATGTTTTTGCCGAAGATGCTAATATTTTCGAAATTCTTAAATTGGAAAGCATACAAACAGATCAGGGAAATGTTGCCGGGGTTGATTTACCGGTATTCCTGGGAGTTAAGTTTAAACAACAGCCTTATGATTTAATGGCTGTTCCTTTATGGGTAGATAAGGCTATAGAGAGTTTAAAAGAAATGATAACTTATAAAGCAAGATTGTTGGTTTACCGCAAGCAATTAGATATTTTAAAGGAAGAATTACGTATAGCCGGCCAAAGAGTTAATCTTTTTGAAAAGGTGAAGATTCCTGAAGCTAAGGAAAATATTCGTATTTTACAAATATATTTAGGAGAAATTCGCACAGCTGAAGTTGTCCGGGGAAAAATCGCTAAAGCGAAAATAGAGAAGAGGAAATTAGTTAATGCTTAATTTTTGCTGCAAGCCGCAGGCTACAAGTTGAAAAGCCTGAAGCCTGCAGCCTGAAGCTTGCTATGATAGTTAAAATGAAAAAAATAACTCTGCTGATTTATCAAAAACACGCGAATTCAGCAGTGGGTGAATTGCGTAAGCTTGGCCTTATGCATATTAAATCAGGGCATGAACCGCAAGCTGACGCTATAACTTCTTTTGAGCACAGGATTAGGGATGTTGATAAAGTTTTAGAGATTATTGGAGGCACTGCTGTTCAAAAAGAAAATTTAGAAGAAAGTAATTTGCCTTCTTATATAAAAGAAGCTATTGATCTTGATAGTTGTAAGCAGAAGCTGGTTAAGGAACTTGGGGAGTGTGAAGAAAAAGGTATTTGGTATGAAGAATGGGGGAATGTTTCTTTACGCGCTTTAAGGGAATTAAAAGAAGCGGGATTATTCATAAAGTTTTATAGTTGTGATAAGAATGCTTTAAAACATATGCCTAAAGATAAATTGGCCTATGTTGTGCGGAGAAAACCCAATAAGATTTATATTGCTTTTGTGTCTAGGGATGAAAATGAATCTTTAAACTTTAGTCAGGCACAAGCGCCGCATGAAAGTCTGCATTCTTTGCAAAAAAGAATAGCGGGAATAAAAGAAGAGCTTAAACGTATTGAGGGAAGGTTAGCTGAAATTTCAGTCTATAGAAACTGTTTTTTACTTAAGAAAAAAGAGCTTTTAAAACACCTGGAATTTTATAAAGTGCGTTTTAGTATGGCTCACAGCGAAGAAGTATACTGTTTGGAGGGTTTTTGTCCTAAAAAAGCGGTTTACAAAATAGTTGAAGCCGCGAAGATTCACGGCTGGGCAACAGTAATCCAGGATCCTGATAAACCAGCTGAAACTCCTACACTTATTAGAAATCCTAAGTGGATAGAAATTATAAAACCGATTTTTAAATTTATGGGAACTGTTCCCGGGTATAATGAATATGATATAAGTTTATGGTTTCTTATTTTCTTCAGCATATTTTTCGCTATGCTGGTCGGCGATGCCGGTTATGGTTTTTTATTTTTAGCAGCTACTTTTTTTGCTCAGCGCAAATTCAAAAAAGCTCAAGAGAATATTTTTTTCTTGCTCTATCTTTTAAGCGGGGGGACTGTTGTCTGGGGGGCGCTTACCGGAACTTGGTTTGGTTTTGAAAAAATAGCTCAATTGCCGGTATTAAATTATTTTGTGATAGACAGTATAAATAGCTTTGTCGGCTCTAATCAGATTTTTATGATATATTTGTGTTTTTTTATTGGAGCAATCCATTTAACTATAGCTCACGGAATAAGGGCTTTCCGTTTTATTAATTCTCGGCTGGCCTTATCTCAAATTGGCTGGATAAGTATTGTCTGGAGCGTATTTTTTATCGCCGGCAAGCTGGTTTTAAATAGAGCGGTTCCAGCTGTTACCTTGCCTCTTTTTGTTTTTGGCGCTAGCTTAGTTATTCTATTCTCTTATCCCGAGAAGAATATATTTAAAGGAGCTTTGCTTTCTCTATCTGATTTTCCTTTAAAGGTTATTAGTTCTTTTTCGGATGTGGTGTCTTACCTAAGATTGTTTGCTGTTGGTTATGCTACGGTAGCGGTAGCAATGGCTTTTAATAATATGGCTTTAGGATCAGGTGTCGACAGTATATTCTCCGGAATAATGGCGGCTATGATACTTTTTGTAGGCCATACTTTGAATATACTTTTAGCTTTGATGGCTGTTGTTGTTCATGGCATCAGGCTTAATATACTAGAGTTCTCAGGGCATTTAGATATGGCATGGTCGGGAAAGGAGTATACTCCTTTTAAGGATTAAAGGGAGTATACCAGTTATCAATTTTCAATTAACATTTAACAATTAACAGTTTAAGATTTAAGAAAATTAAAATGTTTTTACGTTTTGCATTGCTAAGTGATGATTGTTCATTTTGCAATGCGAGCGAAGCGAGGAGGTGTTGTATGATTCAGGGTTTTGGTGATATGAATTTATCTTTAACTTTTGCCGCTATAGGTTCAGCTTTAGGTACTGGAGTCGCGGGTATGGCGGCAATAGGGGCTTGGAAAAAGGCTTTTGCTCAGAATAAAATCGCGCCATTTGCCCTGATTGCCTTTGTGGGAGCGCCCTTAACTCAAACAATTTATGGGATGATTTTGAGAGGTAAGATAATTGAAGCTAATCTTCCAGCTACCCCTGAAGCTTATATGTATCAAATGATAATTGGCATAGCTGCTGGTTTGGCTATGGGCGCTTCAGCCTGGATGCAGGGTAAAGCCGGAGCAAGCGCTGCTGATGCTTTAGCTGAGACAGGAAAAGGTTTTGGCCAGTATATAATGGTTTTAGGAATTATTGAGACCGTGGCTCTTTTTGTTATGGCTTTTTGCATGATGGCTCTGCCTATAGCAGGATAATTCACTCACATAGAAGATTCCTTGATTTTTCTTGAAAATTTGGTATTATTGAGGGCTTATGAGAAAATCGGGCGGTTGGCGCAGCGGAAGCGCATCTCGTTTACACCGAGAGGGTCGCAGGTTCAAATCCTGCACCGCCCATATAATAGGAATATAAATTCGAAATCCGAAGCACGAAATTAGAATGTTCAAATTTTCAAAACAAAGAATATTGTTTCGGTCATTTGAATTTTGGTCATTCGGATTTGTTTCGGACTTCGATATTCGGATTTCGGATTTTCCTTAATTTATTTCGTGCTTCGAATTTTAAAAAAGATATGAATATAGAAACATTACGGCATTCTTGCGCTCATATGATGGCTTCAGCTGTAAAAAAGCTTTACCCTCAGGCAAAATTAGGGATAGGCCCGGCTATTGAAGATGGATTTTACTATGATTTTGAAATAGTTGAGGGGATAAAAGAAGAATCTTTAAAAAAGATTGAAAAGTTAATGAAAAAAGAAATCGGCGGAAATTATCCTTTTATTAAGGAAGAATGGCCGGTGGAAAAAGCGATAAAGTTTTTTCAGGAACAGGGAGAAAAGTATAAGCTAGAACTTATAAAAGATTTAGGCCAAGATAAAGTTTTTATTTATAAGCATAATGATTTCGTAGATTTATGTAAGGGGCCGCACGCTATTTCTACAAAAGAGATTAAACATTTTAAACTATTGTCAACTTCAGGCGCTTACTGGAAAGGAACTGAGGATAACCCCCGGATGGTGCGTATATACGGCACAGTCTTTCTTAGTAAAGAGGAATTAGATGTCCATCTTAAAAATTTAGAAGAAGCCAAAAAAAGAGATCATCGTAAGTTAGGCAGGGAATTAGAGCTGTTTGATATTTATCATAATCAAGCTGGAGCCGGATTAGTATTTTATCTGCCTAAAGGGGCAATATTACGTAGAATTATTGAAGATTGGGAGATTCGGGAACATTTGAAAAGAGGTTATCAAATGGTAACCAGCCCTCATATTATGGATAAAAAGCTTTGGGAAAAAAGCGGCCATCTTGAGTATTATCAGGATTATATGTATAGTATTGTTAAAGATAATCAGGAATTTATCTTAAAACCGATGAATTGTCCCGGGCATATACTTATATATAAGTCAAAATTGCATAGTTTTAGGGATTTGCCCCTGAGGTTATTTGAGCTGGGAACTGTTTATCGTTATGAAAAAAGCGGAGTTTTACATGGGTTATTACGGGTAAGAGGCTTTACACAAGACGATGCTCATATTTTTTGCCGGAAACAAGATTTATACACGGAAATAGAGGGAGTTTTAGAGTTTGTTAAAGCAGCAATGGATAAGTTTGGTTTTTCAAAGTTTGACGCTGAATTAAGCACCAGGCCTGAAAAATTTATTGGTGAAATAGAGGATTGGGATGTTTCAGAAAGTGTGTTAGAAGAGGTTTTGAAAAAGAAAGGTTTTAATTACAGGATAAACAGGGGTGATGGCGCTTTTTACGGCCCTAAAATAGATATTAAGCTTAAAGATGCTTTAGGCCGGGAATGGCAATGCGCTACAGTTCAGCTTGATTATAATATTCCTAAAAGGTTTGATTTAACCTATATGTCTGACGATGGAAGCCAACAAAGAGTGATTATGATTCATAGGGTAATTTTAGGAAGTTTGGAGAGGTTTTTTGCTGCTTTAATTGAGCATTACGCCGGTAAATTTCCTTTGTGGCTTTCGCCTGTTCAGATTAGCGTTCTAAGTATTACAAGAGATACAAAAGATTACGCTCTTAAGATAAAAGAAAACTTAGAAGAAAAAGGTTTTCGGGTAGAAGTTGATGTTCGAGATGAAACTTTACAGAAAAAGATAAGGGAAAAAGAGCTTTTCAAAATTCCTTATATGGTTATTGTAGGCCAAAGAGAAGAAAAACAAGGGAATATTTCTCCGCGTAAGAGAGGAATGGAGAATTTAGGAGATATGGAAGTAAGTGATTTTGTAGATATCCTAAAGAAAGAGATGGTAAATAAGGCTTGTAGGGATTAAAATAGGTTTTATAGTATAAGTATAGTTCCGGCTCGCGGGGATGTTGATTAAAATCTCTTCGAGATTTCCCTCAACGCTCGCTCGGAATTCAATTCTCCGCCTAAGGCGGATCATCGAGGAGGTTTTAATAGGTGAAATATGTACGAGTAAATGAGAAAATTTTTGCTTCGACAGTCCGGTTGATAGGTTCTGAGGGAGAGCAATTGGGGGTTTTTTCCCGAGATTTAGCCTTTAAAAAAGCAGAAGATTGTGATTTAGATTTAGTTGAGGTTGCTCCGCAGGCAAAGCCTCCGGTTTGCCGAATAATAGATTTTTCTAAATATAAGTATGAACAAAGAAAAAGGGAAAAAGAAGTCAAAAAACATCAACGCCAAACTCAGTTAAAAGAACTGAGGATAAGGCCGAGGATTGATCCTCATGATTATGCTATAAAACTTAAGCATATAAAAGAATTTTTAGAAAAAAAACATAAAGTAAGAATCAGGATGTGGTTTAAAGGTAGAGAAATCAGCCATAAAGATATAGGTAAAAGGATAATTGATCAACTTATCAAGGATGTAGAAAAAGAGGGCCGGATAGATAGAGAACCTCATATGTTGGGAAAAACTTTAGTATTGGTTTTAAGCCCGAAGTAGGCATCCTATCGGATGCCTGATTGCATAGATTGAATATTCTTTGAAAGCGGGAATCCAAGATTCCTGGATTATCCGGTCAACAGACTGTGTCGCGATTGTTTATGCTGAGCAATCATACACAATGTATTGTAGTTGCCCAATTTATTGGGCAGCCATATTGTGCCTGATAAATCAGGCAACTACATTATGACACGGCCTGCAAGCCGGATAATGACAGAGAGACAGAATTTATTGGGAGGGAATAATGCCTAAATTAAAAACAAAAAAAGCCTTGGTTAAGAGAGTAAAGGTTACTAAAAATAAAAAGGTTTTAAGGCCTAAAGCCGGCAAACGCCATCTTTTAAGTTGTAAAAATAGAAAACGTAAAAGACAGTTAAGGCGTAAAACTGTAACCTCGGCTACAGAAAAAAAGTGGATAAAGAGAGCCCTGCCATACGCGTAGAAAGGGGAGAGAGTGTGTAGAAAATGCAAAATTGTCAATTAGCAGTTAGCATTTTAAAATGAAAGAGAATTAAAATAATTTTTACATTTTGCATTGTTAATTGCTAATTTTGCAATTTGCAATGCCGAGCAAAGCGAGGGAAAAATGAAAGTTAGTTATTCAGTTGCATCCAGGAAAAAAAGAAAAAAAATTTTAAAAGCGGCTAAAGGGTATTGGGGCCAGCGTTCTAAGATATACCGCCGAGCGATTGAAACCCTAAGAAGAGCTTACGCCTATGCTTATGCTCACAGGCGTACAAAAAAACGTGAGTTTCGCTCTCTTTGGATTATTCGTATTAATGCTGCCGCTACAGAGAGGGGAATATCTTACCGAGAGTTTATCCATGCTTTAAAGGAGAAAAAGATTTTGCTTTCTCGGGATATCCTGTCTCAAATTGCCTCTGAGCATCCTAAGATTTTTGATGAAATTGTTGGAGCAGCTAAAGTGAAAATCAGCAAAGATAAAAATGAAATCCCAAACCCGGATAAATTCCAATTACCAAAACTTCGGTAATCGTAAGAGAAAAAAAGTAGGCCGGGAAAGTAGGATAATAGGCGGAGCAATATGAAATATGTAATTATTATTGGCTGCGGCAGGACTGGTAAAGAGTTGGCTTTAGAACTGTCCAAGGCTGAGAATGTTGTTGTAGCTGATAAGAGTTTAAAGAATTTGGACTCTTTAGGGGATGATTTTAACGGGAAAAAAATCTGGCTTGACGCTTTAGACATAAATAATTTAGAAGAAACCGGGGTAAAAGAAGCGGATATAGTTTTTCTTCTTACCGGCAACGATAATCTTAATTTAGTTGTAGGCAAAGTTATAAAAAGAAAGTATGGCGTTAAAAAAGTAGTCCTTCAGGTAACTGACAGTATGAAGAAAAAAATTTTTAAAGAAGAAGGTTTGCTTATTATTAACCGGACTTACTTAATTACTGAGGCGTTAAGAAAATGTATATAGTTATAGCTGGAGCCGGAAAATTAGGGTTGGTTTTAGCTAAGAAATTGATAGAAGATAAGCATAGCATTTGCATTATTGATAAGAATGAGAATTTATGTAATAAATTAGCGGGAGAATCTCAAGAAATTATGATTATTTGCGGCGACGCGACTTATCCTAATATTTTAAGAGAAGCTAAGATAGAGAAAGCGGATGTTTGCGTGAGCGCGGCCTCAGCAGACGAAGATAATATAATTATTTGTTACCTGGCTAAAGAGTTGTTTGGAGTAAAAAGAACTGTAGCCAGAGTTAATGATCCTAAACATATACCGCTTTATAAATATATGGAAATAGATAACCCTGTGGATTCTATTTCTATAATTGCCCGGGTTGTAGAAGAAGAAGCTTCTTTTACCGATGTAATGAGCCTTTTGAGTATAAAAAAAGGAAGGCTTTCTATTGTGCGGATAGATATTCCCGGGAATTCCCCTGTTGCTAATAAAGTTTTAAAGGATATTAAATTGCCGCCAAATTCGGTTCTTGTTTCTATTATAAGAGGGCCGGATATAATCATTCCTTATGGTTCTACCATAATACTTCCCGGCGATGAAGTAATAGCGGCTACATTAATTGATGCGGAGAAGAAACTAATCCAAACTCTTATTGGAAAGATATGAAAGTCATAGCAGGAATTATGACAGAGGTTATTTTCTGTCTTTTTATTATTGGGGCAGGATATTGCCTTTCTTTATTCTTTTGAAGTAAAAGTATTGTTCCGGCTCGGGAAGATGTTGATGAAAATCCCTAAGGGATTTCCCTCAACCCTCGCTCGGAATTTAATTCAACTAAGGACTTTTCTGCGAAAAGTCCAAGTTTCATTGAAATGATTATTTCTCCGGATAGGAAAGATTTTTCTACTATTTTTAATACTTTAGGCAGGCTTATTCTGGCTTTTAGTTTATTTTTGCTTGTTCCGCTAGTTGTCGCTGTTATTGAAAGAGAAGTCTCTCCTTTATTTGATTTTCTTATTGGGTTTTCAGTCAGCGTCTCATTAGGGTTTTTGCTGCTTATTCTTTTTCCGGTTCAAAAAAATGTAGGCTGGATCCATGCTTTTTTTACAGTAAGTTTAGGATGGCTTGTTTTTTCTTTATTAGGCGCTATACCGCTTTATCTTTCTCAACATTTTCTTTCCTTTATTGATGCTTGGTTTGAGGCAATGAGCGGATTTGCCACAACCGGCTTAACGCTTATTCAGGACTTAGACCATCTTTCTTTTTCTCATAATATGTGGAGGCATCTTACTATGTTTATAGGCGGCCAAGGGATAATTTTGGCAAGCTTGTCTATTCTAACCCGGGCCCGGCCGGTTGCTTTAGGATTTTATATCGGAGAGGCTCGTCAAGAGAAAATTCTTCCTAATGTTATAGCCACAGCAAGGTTTATCTGGAAGGTGAGTTTTGTTTATCTTATATTAGGGGTAATAACTTTTTGTATAATTCTTTTTAAAAAGGGTTTGCCCTTTGAAACTTCTTTTTTTCACGCTCTTTGGATTTTTTGCGCTGCTTTTGATACCGGAGGGTTTGCCCCTCAGGCTCAAAATATAGCCTACTATCACTCTTTTCCATTAGAAGCGGCTACGATTGTTTTTATGATTTTAGGAGCGATGAATTTTAACCTTCATTTTTGGTTATGGACTAAAAGCAAAAAAGAAATTTTCAAGAATTTTGAAATAAGAACTTTTTTGTGGACTTTATTCTCCTTAGCTTTTATTCTATTCTTTGCTTTAAAAGGCCTTAGCAGCAATATTCTTTTCCGTAAAGGCTTTTATCAGCTAATTTCAGCGCATTCCGGATGCGGTTTTACTAATCTATCCGCCGGCGGGCTGAATCAATTTAATGAGTTAGCTTTGCTGGCTATAATTTTCGCGATGATGATCGGGGGCGGGGTCTGTTCTACAACCGGCGGTATAAAATTAATGAGGCTGGGGATAGTTTTTAGGACATTTTTTTTGGAAATTAAGCGCAGAATGATGCCGTTCAAGGCTGTTTCTAAGGACCGGTTTCATCACCTTCAAGATTTGCTTCTTTCCGATAAAATGGTTAAGGAAGCATATTTATTTTTCTTTATTTTTTTATTTACCTACGTGATAGGAGCATTAGCAGCAATGGCTTTAGGCTATCCGGCAATACAGGCTTTATTTGAGTCTGTTTCAGCCACAGCAAGTGTAGGGTTGTCAATAGGTATAACTAATCCGGCTATGCCTTTAGTTTTAAAATTGGTTTATATTTTTCAGATGTGGGCCGGCAGGCTTGAATTTATAACGATTTTTGTTTCTTTGGGTTTTATTATTTCCTTATTTAAAAAGTAATACTGGATACTCGATACACGATTCTCGATGCTCGATATTGAAAACGAGGGCTAAGAGTAGATATCATGGACTAATAAAGATGAGAATAAAAAGCGCATTTTTAACATTATTTTTTTTAATTGCCCTTTCGGGTTTGAGTTTTGCCGCGTCTTTAGAAGAGATATTAAATGAGCCGAATAAGTTTGATGGGAAGGTTGTAGAGATAGAAGGGGAAGTCATAGGTAATCCTTTAAAAGGCGCTGGGGGGATATGGATAAATATTAAATCAGAAGATTATAATATGGGAATTTTTTCTGAAGATATTAAAATCTTAGAAAAAATAAAATATTGGGGAAGTTATAAAGAAAAAGGAGACTATCTTGCTGTTGAAGGAGTTTTTTATAAGCATTGTCCCCAGCATCAGATAGGCGGCCTGCATTTAAAAAGTTTGAAGGTTATTGAAAGAGGGCATAAGAATGAAGTAGGAGTATCTAAGAGTAAAGTCAAGCTTACGATTATAATTTTTATGATTTGTTTGGCGTTAGGCTTGGTTTATTTTATCAAGCGATTTCTGGAAGGAACCAGAAATCTCTAGAGAAATTATGGAACAAGAGCTTAAGAATTTGAAGGAAGAACTTAGAAGGGACCTGGAGAATCTTGATGCTTTAGGAGGGTTTGATGGGTTGAAGGTTAAGTATTTAGGCCGAAAATCAGCGGTTGCGCGGCTTTTCTCTAAAATTCCGGCTTTGCCCAAAGAGCAAAGAGGAGCTTGGGGCGGCAGGCTTAACTCTTTTAAAGAGGAAATTAGCTCTTTAATAGATAATAAACTTAAAGACTCGGCAGTTTTAGAGGAGGAGATAGATTTAACTTTTCCTTCAACGCCGTTTAAAAAAGGTTCCCGTCATATTTTAGCTTTAACTACTCAGAGAATTTGCTCTGTTTTTGAAAACTTGGGGTTTGCTGTTGTTGAAGGTAAAGAGGTGGAAGACGAATGGCATAATTTTGAAGCTTTAAATATTCCTTTAGAACATTCTTCAAGAGATGCTTTTGATACTTTTTATGTTGATCTAGAACCAAAAAATAAAGGAAAATATCTTTTACGCAGCCATACTTCTCCTTCACAAATAAGGATTATGCGGAATGCCAAGCCTCCTTTCGCGGTTATTTCGCCAGGCAGAGTTTACCGTCCTGATGAAGTTGACGCCACGCATTCTTTTATGTTTCATCAAATAGAAGGGTTCGCGGCAGCCGAGGATTTGAATTTCTCTCATTTAAAAGGTGTGCTTCTTCATTTTGCCCGGCAGTTTTTTTCAGAAGATATTGAGCTTCGCTTTCGGCCGCATTTTTTTCCTTTTACTGAACCTTCGGCAGAAGTGGATATTTCTTGTTTTATGTGCTCTTCCAGCCCTAAGCAAAAATGTGGTGTTTGTAAAGGTAAGGGCTGGCTTGAGGTTTTGGGCTGCGGGATAATTCATCCTAATGTGTTAAAAGCTTGCGGCATAGATTTTAAAAAGTATAAAGGGTTTGCCTTTGGAATGGGCGTAGAAAGAATTGCTATGCTCAAGCATGGAATTAATGATATCAGGCTTTTTTATGAGAATGATGTCAGATTTTTAGAACAATTCGTTTAAAAGCATAGCGCATAGGGCAAAGAGCATAGTGAAAAAATAAAGAATTAATATTCTATGCGCCATGCGCTATGCCCTTTGCGTATTTTATTATGAGGTTTAGTTTAAATTTTATTCAGGAGTTTTTAAAAGTTGATGTTTCGCCATCGGAATTGGCTCAGCGCCTTACTATGGCTGGAATGGAGGTTGAACACCTTGAGCAAGCAGGCGGCGATTGGATCTTTGATATTGAAGTTACAACCAATAGATATGATTGGCTTTCTATAGCTGGTATAGCTAAAGAAATAGCTGCTGTTTTAGGCAAGAAAATTAAAATTAAATATCCTTCTATAACAAAAGATTCTTTACTGAAGGAAAAGAATATTATAATCGAAGGCCCTAAAGATTGCCCTTATTATATCGGCAGAGCAATAAGAGGAGTCCGGATAAAAAAATCAGAGAGTTGGCTTAAACAGCGTATTTTTAATTGCGGAATAAAAAATTCTATAAATAATGCCGTAGATATAACTAACTATTGTATGCTTAAATGGGGAAATCCGCTTCATACTTTTGATCAGGATAAAATAGAAGGAAATATTTATATTCGCAGGGCAAAAAAAGGCGAATCTTTTATAGGAATTGACGCTAAGGCCAGAGTTTTAGATAAAAATAATTTGGTGATTGCTGATGATCAAAAAGTAATCGCTTTAGCCGGTATTATGGGCGCTAAAAATAGCGAAGTAGATGAAACTACAAAAAATATCTTTTTAGAAGCGGCAATTTTTTCGCCCCTTACCATCCGGCGTTCACGCCGGTTAATAGGCTTAGACACAGAATCATCTTACCGCTTTGAAAGGCAGGTTAGCCCTATACATCTGGAATATGCTTCTTATGAGGCGGCTAAACTAATAGAGAAGTTTGCTCAAGGTTCTTTAGGAGGTTTTAAAACCGCGGGTATAAAACCTACAGCCGGGCGAAGAAAAATAATTATAAGCTCTCAAGGATTAAACGCTTACTTAGGAACTTCTTTTTCTCCGGCCCAAATTAAAAAAATTCTTCTGAGTCTTGATTTTGAGGTTTACCCCGTTAGAAGCAATTCGCCCCGGGCAGGCGTCGCGAAGCAGGCCTCTAACGGGGTAAACAAGGCTTCAGAAGACAAGTTAACGGTTATTCCCGCTGTCAGCAGGTTTGATCTTAGCCGAGAAGTTGATGTTTATGAGGAGTTTGCCCGTATTCAAGGTTATGATAAGATACCGGCCCGTATTCCTTTTTTAACCGGTTATTCAAAGGATAATTTAGTTTTGGAGAATTTCAATTCTTATGATATTAAGAATAGGGCCTCGGAATATATTGCTTTGTTAGGGTTTAAAGAAATAGTTACTTATAGTTTAGATAGTTCTGACGAGTTGGTAAAAGTAAGCGGGAAAGAAACTATAGGGGTTATAAATCCTTTAAGGAAACAGGAAAATGCTTTACGCACTACCCTGCTTTTAGGTATGATTAAAAGCATTAAACATAATCTGAACCGTAATCAAAGTTGTTTACGTTTTTTTGAAATCGCGGATATATATATTAAGGGTAAAAAAAGTTTTTTAGAAATTCCCACCGCGGCTTTAGGCTTAAGCGGCTCTTCCGGGGAGTTTTTTTATCTTAAAAGAGCGGTAGAGGATATCTTGTGTTATTTTAATATAAATAATATTGAATTTAAGCAGGAAAGCGTAAAAAAGTTTACCCCGTTAGAGGCTCAAGCCAAGGGTGCGGCATCCGCCAAGAGCGAATCGTCTCTAATGGGGTTTACCAGCGCTTTAAAAATTATTGTTAGCGGGAAAGAGATAGGATTTTTAGGAAAGTTAGATGATAAATTTAGAAAAGATTGTGATTTAAGAGAGGATCTATTTTTCGCTCAAATAGATTTAGAAGCTTTGGTTAAAAATAAGCTTAAAATAAAATTTACTCCTTTCAGCCCTTATCCGGCAGTTTTTCGCGATTTAAGCTTATTTTTAAAAAAGGATATGAAGTTTGAAGAAGTTGAAAAAACAATAAAAGAAAGAAATAATTATTTAGCGGATTTACGTATAGTTGATATTTATAAAGGCAAAGATGTTCCTTTAGGAGTTAGCGCTTTTACCTTAAGGATTTTTTATCAATCTAAAGATAAAACCTTAACTTCCAATGAAATAGATGATTTCCATAATAATATCAGAGAAAGATTAAGCGCCCAAAAGGGAGTAACCCTACGTTAAACCCCTTAAAGTTCACTGAATAAGCAATCAGGCCGTGTCATAATGTAGTTGCCTGATTTATCAGGCACAATATGGCTGCCCAATAAATTGGGCAACTACAATACATTGTGTATGATTGCGCAGCATAAACAATCGCGACACAGTCTGATTGCTTATTCAGTGAACTTTAAGGGGCAGTGTTGTAAAAATAGATTGTAAATGTTATAATAAAGGTGAATATAGCCCTGCCCATCTCGTTAGCAGGTGAGAACGCTACAGCCAATACCTATCTAAGGGAGCCAAATTTTTTTTGCTGCTGCGGCAGTAAGAATGCGGCGCCCACTTGTATGAGAATAGGCCTGTTAGCGTTAACCTCTGACGGATTTACGGCAGGGTGTCTTTATATATAAGGGTAACACGTAACACGTAACACGTAACACGTAACACGTAACACGTAACACGTAACACCTTAACCTTTACTTACCGTTTTTTAAGACGTGGTACGTGATATCTGCGACGTGATACGTAAAAAGATCTGATACTTATTACGTGCAGTATTTATTTATCTATGTCTAACCAAGAAACACCTCTCGCAGTCCGAATGCGGCCTCAAAGTTTGGATGAGTTTGCCGGCCAGGGCCATATTTTGGGCCCGGGGCGTTTGTTAAGAAGGGCGCTTATCTCTAAAAGGATTTCTTCTTTGATTCTTTGGGGCCCGGCCGGCTGCGGCAAGACAACCTTAGGTTTTATCGCTGCCAAACAGTTGGGAGCGTGTTTTGAGTATTTGAACGCGGCTTTTTCTTCGGTGTCCGCGGTAAAAAAAATAATTGAGAAGGCAAGGGATAAACTTCAAAAGCAAGGAGAAAAAACAGTTATTTTTATTGATGAAATTCACAGGTTTAACAAGCTGCAGCAAGAGTCATTAGTTCCTGACACCGAATCAGCGAACATTTCTTTAATAGGCGCGACAATATATAACCCTTATTACTATCTTATACCTTCAATTATTTCCCGCTCCATAACCGCTCCCTTTAAGCCTTTATCTCAAGAAGATATAATTTCACTTTTAATTCGGGCTTTTAAAGATAAAGAAAAAGGCTTAGGAAATTTAAATATTCAGGTTACTAATAAAGCTTTAGAACATATCGCGGCTGCTTGCAGCGGTGATGCCCGGACAGCGCTTACAGCTTTAGAAATAGGGGCTTTCAGCACGCCTCTTGATCAAGAAGGCAAAATAATATTTGATTTAGAAACAGCCAAAGAAAGTATTCAAAAAAAGATTTTTTATGACCGCCGCGACGGCTATCATTATGATACAATTTCAGCTTTTATAAAATCAATAAGAGGAAGCAATGTTGATAGCGCCTTGTATTGGCTGGCAAAAATGCTTAAAGGAGGAGAAGATCCTAGATTTATTGCCCGGCGCATGGTTATTTTAGCTTCTGAGGATATAGGTAACGCTAACCCTTTTGCTTTAGTTTTAGCTGTTAATTGTTTTAAGGCTGTAGAATTTGTAGGTTTACCTGAGGCTCAATTAAATTTAGCTCAAACTGTTATTTATTTAGCGGCGTCCGCGAAATCAAATTCAGCTTACTTGGCTATAAAAAAAGCAATAGAAAGCGTGGAAGAAGAGGAAATAAAAGAAGTTCCCGAGCATATAAAAACTCATTCTAAAGACTATAAATATCCTCATAACTTTGACGGTTATGTTAAGCAGGAATATGGTGTCAATAAAAAGTATTATTTTCCTAAAGAAATAGGGGAAGAAAAAAAGATTAAGGAGTTTTGGAGGGGCTGCCAAAGGCGGATTGCCGTTGAAAATAGAGTATTGTTTTTTTCTGAGGTTGTGATAAAGTATTTTTTATGATTAAAGAAGTAGCTTTTCCAAAATTAAAAGATCCTGTTTTTATTGCTGCTTGGCCGGGAATGGGGGAAGTGGCTTACCGTAGCGCCCTATTTTTGAAAGAAGTTTTAGGATTTAAGGTGTTTGCTAAACTCCAGGCTCATAGATTTTTTAAACCAGCGGCTATAACAGTAGAAAAAGGCATTATAGATATTCCTGATATTCCGGTGGGATTTTTTTATTACTATAAAGCAGGCCGGAACTCTCAGGATATAATTCTTTTTTTAGGCGAAGCTCAGCCTCCTTTAGAATACGCTGAAGCGCTTTCCGCGGTTATTGTTAGTTTTGTAAAAAAGTATAAAGCAAGCGCTATGTTTACTTTTGCCGCTAAGCCTGAACCTATTGACCATAAAAGCCCTTCCAGGGTATGGGTAGCTTCAACACATAATGAATTTTTAAAAACATTTGAAAAATTGGATTCAAAAATTTTAAAAAACGGCCAAATAAGCGGGCTTAATGGAATTATTTTAGGAGTAGGTAAAAGAAAAGGGTTAAAGGGAATATGTTTATTAGGAGAAATTCCCTTTTATACGGTTCAAATAGAAAATCCTAAAGCAGCTCAAAGTATTCTAAATACAGTCAGCAAGTATCTTAAATTAAACCTAGATTTATCTTCTATTGTTAAAAGAAGCAAATTCATTGAAGCTGAAATAGATAAGCTCATAACATATCTAAAGGGTGAATCACCTCAGGCTTTAGGCCCTATGCCTTTAAGCGAAGAGGATATAGAAAAAATAAAAAAAGATTTGGCTGCTTATACAAAATTACCTCAGTCAGCCCGTGAGAATATAGAGAATCTTTTTAATCAAGCGGAAAAAGATATAACTTTGGCGAATAAATTAAAAAAAGAGCTTGATCATTGGAATGTTTACAAGGAATACGAAGATAAGTTTTTAGATTTATTTAGAAAAAAGGGCAAAGAAACAGATATACATTAACTGTTATCGATACTCGATACTTGATGCTTGATATACGATGCTTGATATACAATACT
>JBDRIY010000123.1:0-19337 GCA_043815445.1 Candidatus Omnitrophota bacterium | reverse complement strand
TTCAAGAAGATAGTTTCTTTGAAATATTCTCAACTGGTATATCAGGGGTTATGGTTTTCTCAACTTAAAAAATCTCTAGATAGCTTAATAGAAACAACACAACAAAGAGTAACAGGAAAAATAACTTTAAAACTTTATAAGGGAAATATTATCATTTCAAAAAGAAGTTCAAAATATTCCTTGTATAAAAAAGAACTGGCAACTTACGGTGAAGAAGACAAATTTGACAGAAGCTGGGCACAAGGGTTTATTAACATCTGGAGTATGCCGTATATTAAATAAAACTCTAAACACTAAATCCTAAACTCTAAATAAATCCAAAACCCAAATGATAAAATTTCAAACAGTATATTCGAAAATTATACAGATTAGAATTTTTGAGTTTTGTATTTTTAGTTTTGAGTTTATTTAGGGTTTAGAGTTTAGGATTTAGAGTTTAAGGAGAAGTTATGTCTAAAAAAATGTGGGGCGGAAGGTTTAAGAAGAAGATTAATGAAGATTTTTTTCAGTTTCAAAAATCTATTCATTATGACTATAAATTAGCTGAATATGATATTTATCATTCTATAATTCATGTTATGGCTTTAGGAAAAACTGGCATTTTGAGTACTTTGGAAGTTGAAAGCCTGGTTTCCGCGTTAAACAGTATCTCTAAAGAGATAAAAGAAGGCAAATTTAAGCCTAATATTAATTCTGAAGATATTCACACTGATATTCAAAATAGGATGACAAAAAAAGTTGGCAAACTTGCCCAAAAACTCCACACTTTAAGGTCTAGAAATGATCAGATTGTTTTTGATGAAAAGTGGTATTGCTATAAGGAAGGGGTGTATATAGCAGGGTTACTTAACGCTATTTTATTTTCCTTGAATCATTTTGGAAATAGATATAAAGATATTTTTATTCCCGGATACACTCATACTCAAAGAGCTCAAATTGTTTCCTTTTTAAATTATACCGGAGCTTTTTTTTGTATGCTGGAAAGAGATTTTGAAAGGCTTGACGCTTTTTTGAAAAAATCTTCTATTTATATAGGCTCGGGAGCTTTAGCCGGAAGCGCTATACCTAAAGCCGCTTACAGCCAAGCAATCAGAGATTTCCATAATATAACTAAACCTCAGATTTCAAAATCTGATACGGTTAGAAATTCTTTGGATAATGTATCTTCAAGAGATTTTGTTATTGAATTTTTAAGCATCTTGGTAATCATTCAGATGCACTTGTCAAGAATGTCTGAAGAGTTTATTCTTTATTCCACGAAGGAGTTTGGTTTTTTTGATTTACCGGAGGAATTCTGCACGGGTTCGTCTTTAATGCCGCATAAGAAAAATCCTGATTTTTTAGAATTAGTCAGGGGATCTACCGGAAAAGTTTACGGTAATTTAATTTCGCTTTTAACTACCATGAAAGGGCTTCCTTTGACTTATAATCGGGATATGCAGTTGGATAAGGAGCCGCTTTTTTCTTCTGTAGAAACTGTTGAAGATGAATTAGCGATTATGGCTAAACTCATAGATAAGATAAAACTAAACAAAGATAGAATTCATAAGGCTTTAGAAGATGAGGAGTTATATGCTACGGAACTTGTGGAATTTTTAGTTTATGAAGGAGTAGCTTTTGCTCAAGCTCATACAGTCGTGGGAAAGCTTATAAGGTATTCTCAGGATAAAAATGTCAGAATAAAAGATTTATCCGATAAAATCATAAAATCTTTCCATAAAAAATTAAACCATACGGCAATAGTAAAGATAATGAATCCGGAATACGCGGTTTTTTCGAAAAAATCTTTATCGGAAAATAAACCCGCCGGCAAATCTTTTAAATCTAAAAAATAAGTTTTAAACAAATGTATAGGTGCCTGCCCCGATGTAATATCGCGGCAGGCCCGCTAATTAATATATATTATGCATTATTTTGATTTTAAGAAAGATAGTTTATATTGTGAGAACTGCCGGATTGACGGTTTAGCTAAGGAATATGCTACGCCTTTGTACGTGTATAGCCAAAGGACTATTTTAGAACATTTTTTTAAGTTAAGAGATGCTTTTTCAGAGATTAATCCTTTGATATGTTATTCGGTTAAGGCTAATTCTAACCTTTCACTGCTAAAGCTTCTTACAGCCAATGGCGCGGGGCTAGATATTGTTTCCGGAGGCGAGCTTTACCGGGCTAAGAAAGTTAAGTGTCCTTCTGAAAGAATTGTTTATGCTTCGGTTGGTAAGACTTTAGAAGAGATAAAAGAAGCTTTAGAATATGGAATATTATTATTTAACGCTGAGTCTACCCCTGAGCTTAAAAGAATTTCTCAGGCGGCTAAAGAATTGGGTAAAAAAGCGGAAATTGCCTTAAGATTTAACCCGAATGTCGATCCCAAGACTCATAAATACATCACTACCGGAAAGTCTGAAAATAAGTTTGGGATGGATTATGGGACAGTAAAGAATATTTTTTTAGATAGAAAAAATTATCCTAATTTGAGCATATCGGGAATTCATATGCATATTGGGTCACAGATTACTGAAGCCGCGCCTTTTATCCAGGCGCTTAAAAGAGCAAAAAGCCTAATAAAAGAATTAGAAGATAGTAAAATAAAAATTAAATATTTGAATATCGGCGGAGGATTAGCTGTCCTTTATAATAAGGAAAAGCCTCAAACCGCCAGTGAGTTCGCCGCTAAGGTTTTACCTTTACTAAAAGGCTTTTCAGCCAGTCCTGTTTCTAACGGGGTAAGAGTTATATTAGAACCGGGAAGGTTTATCATGGGTAACGCCGGTATTTTAATTGCTAAGGTTGTTTACGTAAAAGATACTCCGAAAAAAAAATTTATTATTGTGGACGCGGCAATGAATGATTTTACGCGGCCCTCTTTGTACGGCGCTTACCATAAAATAGTTCCGCTTAAATTAAGCAAAAGCTTTAAAAAACAGAAAATTAAGCCGGCTGACATAGTAGGCCCGGTTTGTGAAAGCGGAGATTTTTTAGGCAAAGGCCGGCAATTGGCAGCAAAAGAAGGCGATTATATAGCAGTTTTAGGAGCGGGAGCTTACGGCTTTAGTATGAGTTCAAATTACAATTCTCGGCCTCGGGCCGCGGAAGTTCTCGTGGATGGCGCTCGAGCGCGCCTGATAAGAAAAAGAGAAAATTATAAAGATTTAATTAGCGGAGAATTGTAAAATATGTAGGGAGAGGCTTGCTTATGCCCGTGAGGGTATTAGAGCAAGGCTTGCCTGTCAGAGGGGTTAAAATGAAATTTTGCAAGTTACAAGCCTCAGGCAATGATTTTATTCTTATAGACAGCACAACCTCTAAAGGTAAACACTCTGCTAATTTTTATAAGGATTTTGCTAAAAAATATTGTGAAAGAAGATTAAGTATTGGAGCCGACGGGCTCTTGGTTATTGAGCCTTCCAAAAAAGCTGATTTTATGATGAGAATATTTAATTCAGACGGCTCAGAGGCGGAAATGTGCGGAAACGGCGCGAGATGCGCGGCTTACTGGGTAAAAAGAAAACTGCGGGCTTCAGGCTGTAAACTTCAGGTAATTAATTTTGAAACAAAAGCTGGAATTATTGAGTCAAAGATTATAGAAGTAAAAGCAAAGGGTAAAGAAAGCTGGGAAGAAATACAAGTTAAAATGATTGAGCCTTTTGGCTTAGCTCAAGGTACCCCGGTTAAAGTTTTTACCAGAAACGTAAAAGTAGATTTTATAAATACTGGAGTTCCTCACGCGGTTATTTTCGTGGATGGCTTGAATAGCGTTGATGTAGAAGGTGTAGGAAGAGCAGTAAGGTTTCATAAACAGTTTAGCCCCGAAGGCGCCAATGTCAATTTCGTAGAATTTAAAAGTAAGGATTTTATAAAATTAAGAACTTATGAAAGAGGAGTTGAAGGAGAAACTTTAGCTTGCGGCACTGGTTCTATCGCTAGCGCGATTATAGCTTGGCTTAAAATTCAGGATTCAAGGCCGGACAAAAAAAAGAGCGCGGCAGTTAAAGTAGAAACTAAAAGCAAAGAAATTCTTAAAGTATGTTTTGATATAGATAAAGAAAAAATAGATAACGTATGGCTTGAAGGCCGGGCTCATTTGGTTTATGAAGGAAATGTATAAAATATGAAATTCCAAATAACAAATTCCAAATTACAAATAAATTCCAAACGAAGAACTTTTTGTTTCGGTCGTTGGTGCTTGGTAATTGGAATTTATTTGAAATTTGGTGCTTGGAATTTGGAATTTTTAGATTAGAGAATTAGATTTTAATATAGGAGGAAAATCCATGCTGAAAGGTAGCATAGTTGCTTTAGTAACGCCGTTTAATGCTGACGATAGTATAAGTGAAGAAAAATTATGTTCATTAATTGACTGGCATATTGAAAAAGGCACGGATGGTATTTTAACTTGCGGCACAACCGGAGAAAGTGCCACCTTAACTCATCCCGAGCATAGGAAACTTATTGAGATTGCTGTCCGTCATGTTGGCAAAAGAGTTCCTGTTATTGCCGGGTGCGGCTCTAACTCTACGGTTGAAGCTTTGAGTTTGGTTGAGCATGCTAAAGAAACAGGAGCTGATTATGCTTTGGTTATCACTCCTTATTATAATAAACCGACCCAGGAAGGGCTATATCAGCATTTTAAGAAGATAGCTGATTCAGTAGATATAGCTATTATTATTTATAATGTTCCTTCAAGGACAGGCAGTAATATTTTACCTGAGACTACAGCTAAGCTGTATAAAGATTGTTGTAACATAGTAGGAATAAAAGAGGCTAGCGGGTCATTAGACCAGATTACTAATATTATGTCTTTAGTTGATGATAAATTTCTATTATTTTCCGGAGCGGATGAAATTAATTTACCGATATTAGCTGTGGGGGGGGTAGGGGCGATTTCAGTAGCTGCTAATATAATGCCTAATGAGATTCATAATTTGGTTGAAAATTATCTGCAGGGTAATTTAAACGAGGCAAAACAGCTCCAGCTTTATCTCTACAGCATGATTAAAGCTTTATTTATGGAAACTAATCCTATACCGGTAAAGACAGCTTTAAGCCTCATGGGTTTGATTGAGTTAAATTTTAGGCTGCCTCTTTGTAATATGAGCAAAGAAAATTTAGAAAAATTAAAAGTGATATTAAAAAAATATAGTCTTATTGAATGAGAGGCTAAACAACGAGAAATTAATTATCAATTAGTATTTATCAATTAGCAATTTAAAATGAAAGAAAGTTAAAATGATTCTTACATTTTGCATTGATAATTGCTAATTGTTCATTTTGCAATGCCGAGCGAAGCGAGGAATGGTTTCTGATGATTAAAATAGGAGTAATCGGCGCCAGAGGAAGGATGGGCCGGCGGATAATAGAGTTGGCTAAACAAGACAAAGATTTGCTGGTATCCGTAGGTTTTGAAATAAGCGGCCATCCTGATACGGGAAAGGTTATAGAAAAAGTCAAGATAACGGATAACTTTGACCAGGCGGAAAACTGTGATTGCTTAATAGATTTTAGTTCTCCCGATGCCGGCTTAAAAGGCTTGCCGAGTTTTATTAAATTAAAAAAATCTATTGTTATAGGCACTACAGGCTTGCAGCAGGAAGATTTAGATAAGATTAAAGAGGCATCTAAATATGTGCCGGTAGTTTTCTCTCCTAATATGAGCATAGGAGTTACTTTACTTTTCAAATTGCTTAAACAAGCGGCGAAAACATTAAAGGGGTATGAAGTAGAGGTTCAAGAAGCTCATCATATCCACAAGAAAGATTCTCCTTCAGGAACCGCCAAAAAAATAGTTGAAGTAATAAACAACCAGGGTTTTAATATTAAAATAAAAGATGTGAGAGCTGTTCGACAAGGAGAAATCATCGGTGACCATAAGGTAGTATTTGAAAGCAGCGCTGATAAGATTGTTTTGGGGCATTATGCCAAGAATAGAGATATATTCGCTAAAGGCGCGCTTACGGCGGCAAAGTGGGTAGTTAATAAAGATAAAGGCCTCTATTCTATGGAAGATGTGCTGGGGTTATGATGAAGCAGTATTGTTCCGGCTCGCGGGGATGTTGATGAAAATTCTTTCAGGATTTCCCTCAACGCTCGTCCGGAATTCAATTCGACTAGAGCTTTTTCTTCGAAAAAGCTAAGTCTCATTGACAGGAGAAGCAAGGTGTTTGATATTTCAGAGAGATTAAAAAATTTACCCCCTTATTTATTTGCTGAAATTGATAAAAAGAAAACTGCTCTTAGGGAAAGAGGAATAAACTTTATTGATTTAAGTATAGGGGACCCGGATATACCCGCGCCGGAGAGAGTGATAGAAGTTTTATACTCCGCGGCAAAAATAAAAGAAAATCAAAAATATGCTTTAGACCAAGGCAAGCCTGTTTTTAAAAAAAGCATAAAAAAGTGGTTTAAAAATAGGTTTGAGGTAGATTTAGATGAAAATAAAGAGATTTTGCCTTTAATCGGCTCTAAAGAAGGCTTAGTTCATTTTCCTTTAGGAGTAGTTAACGAAAGAGACTATGCTATTATCCCTTCTCCGTCTTACCCCGGATATCGCGGCGCGGTAACTTTTGCCGGGGCAAAGATTTATGAACTAGCGCTTTTAGAAGAAAATTCTTTTTTACCTGATTTGGAAACAATTCCCGTAGATATAAGAAATAAAGCAAAAATTATATATTTAAATTATCCTAATAATCCGGCAACAGTTTTGGCGCCAATTGATTTTTTAAAAAAAGTAGTAGAATTTTGCTCAAAATACGGGATTATTATAGTTTATGACAATGCTTATTCAGAAATTTATTTTGATCAAAAACCTCATAGTATTTTAGAAGTTCAGGGAGCTAAGGAAATCGCGATTGAGTTTCACTCCTTATCTAAAACTTTTTGTATGACCGGAGCAAGGGTTGGCTGGGCTCGCGGCAATAGCGAATTAATAAATATTTTATTGAAGGTAAAATCAAATATTGATTCCGGTATTTTCTCAGCGGTTCAGGAGATGGCAGCATCAGCCTTAGACAATGAGAATTCTTATGTTAGTAATTTAAGAAAAACCTTTAAACAAAGAAGAGATTTTTTTGTCGAAAATTTAAAACAAGCCGGTTTTAACGGCATATACGCTGATGCTACTTTTTATGTTTGGGCAAAGGTTCCGGCTAAGTTTAAAACTTCAGTGGAGTTTTCCCAATATCTACTCACTGAAAAAAGTATAGTTGCTACTCCCGGAGTAGGATTTGGAAAATACGGCGAAGGATTTATAAGGTTTGCTTTGACAGTAGATAAGGATAAGTTAGAGGGTATTTTTAGGAATAAATTTGCGATTTAAAATGTGTAGAGGCAGGGCTTGTCCCTGCCGGTTATAAGGAGAAAAAAATGGCAGAAATTAAGACAGTTAAGGCGAGAGAGATTCTTGATTCCAGGGGCAACCCCACGGTAGAAGTTGACGTAATTTTAAATGATTCAGCTATGGGCCGGGCGGCAGTTCCTTCAGGAGCTTCTACCGGTGAGTTTGAAGCTTTGGAGCTGCGTGATAATGACAAGAGAAGATATGCCGGTAAGGGTGTGCTAAAAGCGGTTGAGAATGTTAATAAGATTATTGCTTCTAAGATAAAAGGAATGGAAGCGGATTTTAATAAGATAGACAAAGTTCTTCTTGAGCTTGACGGCACGGACAACAAAGCTAAATTAGGCGCTAACGCTATCTTAGGGGTTTCTATGGCTGCGGCAAAAGCGGATGCTAATTCTAAAGGTATACCTTTATATAAGTATCTTGGAGGAGACAATGGAAACGTACTGCCGCTGCCTTTGATGAATATCTTGAACGGAGGAATGCATGCTGACAATAATTTAGATATTCAAGAGTTTATGATAGCCCCTTTAGGGTTTGACACTTTTAGCAAGGCGCTGCAGGCGGCAACAGAGGTTTTTCATAGCCTAAAAGCCATCCTTAAATCGAAAAAATTATCTACATCCGTAGGGGATGAAGGGGGGTTTGCTCCGAATCTAAACTCTAACGAAGAAGCTTTAGAGCTCATAATAGAAGCTATTAAAGCCGCGGGATATAAGCCCGGCGAGCAAATAGCTTTAGCGCTGGATTCGGCAGCAAGCTCTTTCTATAAAAATGGAATTTATTTGTTTGAAGGCAAGGAGAGAGACTCAAACTATATGATAGATTTTTACGCTCGTATGGCGGAGAAGTATCCGATAGTTTCTATTGAAGACGGGCTGGATGAGAATGATTGGGAAGGCTGGCGTAATCTTACAATAAAACTTGGTGAAAAAATTCAGCTTGTAGGAGATGATTTGTTTGTTACGAACACTAAACGCCTTCAAGACGGAATTAATAAGAAGGTAGCGAATTCGATTCTTATAAAGGTTAATCAGATTGGCAGTTTATCGGAGACACTTGACGCGATTGATTTAGCTTCTAAGGCAGGATATACATCGGTTATTTCTCATCGTTCAGGAGAAACTGAAGATACTACAATCGCGCATTTGGCGGTAGGAAAAGCTTGCGGACAGATTAAAACAGGGTCATTGTCGCGCACAGACAGAGTAGCTAAATATAATGAGTTATTAAGAATAGAAGAGCAATTAGGTTCAAAGGCTTGCTATGGTGGAAAAACTTTTAAATATAAGCCGTGACAAGCGGTTAAAAATATTTGTTGTTACCAGCGCCTTTGTAATAGCAGCGTTTTTTATTTACTTCCCTAATTACGCGAAGCTTGAAAAATTAAAAAGAGATAACAGCGCGCTTAACATAGAGAATAAACGCCTTGAAGAAGAAATAGCTGATTATGAAGAAAAAATCTTAAGGGTAGGCAAAGACTCATACCTTTACGAAAAAATTGTCCGAGATGACTTAGGAGCGGCTAAAGAGGGCGAAATAGTTATTGACATTGTGAGATAATTTGTTAATGTGTAGGGATAGGCGGCGGCCTGTCCGCTATGTTGGTAGATTAAATCTATTGAAAGAATGTTCTTTAAAATAATGGTATCGCGGGGTGGAGCAGTCAGGTAGCTCGCAAGGCTCAAAAATGGGCCCCACAAGTGGTAACGCTTGTTGGAAAAACTTGTCAAATTCGGTGGAACCCTCGGTCTTAGGCCAAGGTAATACCGAGCCAAGCCCGCCTAAGGCGGGAAGGTGTAGAGACTAGATGGCAAGGATCCGTTAAAAGCGGATCATGGTATAGTCCAGACTACGAACTTAACGGGAAGTTAATGTTAAGGCAGTGAAAACTGTAGTAGTAAGCATAACCTTGAAGTCAGCGGTTCAAATCCGCTCCCCGCAACCATTTTTATTGATTCTCAACTCTAATTATATTTTTAATTCTTCCCTTAGGCAAGATTGTTATTCCCTGAGATTTCCCTACATATATTCTTAGGATTATTTTGTCTTCAGTTTCTTTTACTATAATTCCTTCAATCATCCGCCCGTTTTTTAAATAAATTTTATCAAACGAAAAAGATTTTTGAGCAGGTGAACTTATTGTTTGTTTTAGCCTTGCGATGTCTTTGTCTATAAAATCGGTATAAGCGGATAATGATTTGGCTTTGTCCAAAGCCTCTAAGGCATTGTTTTTATTTTCTAAATTCTCTTCGATTTTAGCAAGAGTTAGATAAGCCTGACGCCAACTTGGCCGGAGCTTTATGGTTTTCTTTATAATTTCTTTTGCTTTGCTATAATCACCAATTCCATTATAAGCATAAGCTGTATCGTTAAGAGTGTCAATATCATCAGGCTCAGCTTTGATTCGGCTTTGGCAATTTTTAATTTCTATAGAATATTCCTTAAGCGCTTCGTTTTTTTTGTTCTGCAAGAGGTAAATATCCCCTAAGTCATTATGGATATGCGGATATTCAGGTAACTGTTTAAGTATTTTTTGATACTCTACTATAGCTAAATCAAGCAAGCCTTTATCGCGATAAAGGCTTGCTAAACTATAATGGATATTAAGGTTATTCGGTGAAAATTGCAAGGCTTTTTCTAAATGGGCTATTGCTTCGCTATAATGTTCTATGTTCATAAAACATAAACCTAAATTATTGTGAACGTAACTATTATCAAAGTTTATGGCTAAACAGGCTTTATACGCGGATATAGCTTTTTTGTAATTGTTTTGTTCATAATAAAGGTCGCCCAAAAGAGTCCCTGCCGGCAGAAAATCAGATTTTATTAATAAGGCTTTTTTTAGTATTTCTTCCCCCTGAGTATAATTGTTGTCAGTTTTATAGAAATAACCTAAAAAATAGTAAGGGTAGGCAGAGCTATTATTAATTTCTAAAGCTTTATTTAATAAAAAATAGGCTTCTTGTTTTTTACCGGTTAAAAAAGATTCAACGCCTTTGTTAGCACAATCAAGCATGTATTCAAAAGATACGGATTCCCGCGCTTTTTTTATTTCTTCTTCAGCCGGGAATTTAGTTTCAGCCTCATAAAGAAGATTTAACGCTTCTTCATACATTTGTTTGTTTAAATATATTTGGCTAAGAGCAAGATAGGGAGAATAGTTTTCAGGCTTGGCTTGAATAGAATTTTTATATTCGCCGGCTGCTTCACTCTCTTTTTTTAACTTCGCGTAAGCATTCGCTAAATTATAATAAGTAATGGGGAAGGGCTTGATTTTTAGAGATTTTTTAAAATTTAATACAGCTTTTTCATGTAAGCCTTGATCATAGTAGTCAATGCCTTTATTATTATAGAAGGCAGCTGCTTTTGGCAAGCTAAGATATATTAGAATTATCAGCAGAATAGAAGTAATTAATAACTCAATTATCTTTTTCATGTTTTGAAATATTATATCACTTAAAATAGAATTGACATATCATATTTAAGGCAGTATTATTTATAAAGAAAAAAATTTGAATTAAATAATATAAATATTGATCCGGCTCGCGGGGATGTTGGGTAAATCTCTTCGATATTTACCCAACGCGAACTCGGAATTCAATTCAACTAGGGACTTTTCTTCGAAAAGTCCAAGTTTCATTGATATGATAGGATACTTAATTTTATTATTTACTTTGGTTCCTGTTGCAGAGCTGGTTATTTTAATAAAAGCTGGGAGCTATATAGGCGCGGGTTGGACAATTGCTATAGTTATTATTATCACTGGCATTACAGGAGCTTATTTGGCAAAGTTTCAAGGGCTTCGGACTTTAGCCCTGATTCAAGAAGACATAAACCGCGGCCATATGCCCGCGGATAGGCTGTTTGACGGATTTTTAATTTTATGCGGCGGGCTGTTGCTTCTTACTCCGGGATTCATAACAGATTTTATAGGGTTTATGGCCTTGATTCCTTTTGTGCGAAATTGGCTTAAGGGTTTTATTAAAAGTAAAACAAAGGATATGATTAATAAGGGAAGAGTTATCACGATTACTTCGTTCAAGTCTTTTTAGCTGGCAATAATTAATAAATTTGGTATAATTTCAATGAGACTTGCCCTACATAGGACTTAGTCGAATTGAATCTTGAGTGCTTGAAGGATCTCATTTAAAAAGATTTCCGGGGCGTAGCGTAGCTTGGCTTAACGCGTCTGCTTTGGGAGCAGAAGATCGGTGGTTCGAATCCACTCGCCCCGACCATAATTTTGTTATTTGAAAATTTGTGCCCGTAGCTCAATCGGATAGAGCATCTGCCTTTAAATAGGAGCCTCTATGCGTAATATGAATGCATAGAGTGGATGCGGCTGTATGCAAGGACGTCCTCAGGCGAAAGTCCGGATTACTTGCAGGAAACCAATTTAACGTCTATCTAGATATAAAAGAGGGATCCTCAGAGACTATACGCCGCACACCTGAGATGGTGAAGACATAGTCCAGACTACAACTTCGGTATAATTTCGAAGGCCTAAGTAATTAGGAGTAGTAAGCTAAGCAGAATGTTGCAGGTTCGATTCCTGCCGGGCACGTTTTATGAAATTCCAAATAACAAATTCCAAATCACAAATAAATTCCAATTGCCAAAGCTCCAATAGCCAAAACGAAGAATTCTTTGCTTGGAATTTGAGATTTGAATAGGAGGGTTAATGAGAAAAATTTTAATTTTTATAATGGTATTAGTGGTTATTGTATTACTAATACATATATCTATTTTTGCTTTCATTAATATTAAAGGTGAGGATTTTTTAGTAACAGCTATTAAAACCAATACAGGTATTGACGCGAGCATGGAATCTTTAACCCTTAAATTTCCTTTTATTTTAGAGATTAAGAATTTTGAGTGTGATGATTTATTTTTTGAAAGAGTAAGTATTTCATTAGGTTTTACAAATCCCTTTGCTCTTAAATTAATTTTAAATAAGGTTTTTATTGAAGGCCTTAATATAGAAGTAAAGCGGGAGAAATCAAAATTTTATCTTGAGCCTATACAAATACTGAGAAATTCACAGACGCCTAAAGTTACGAAAAAAGCGATCCCTTCTAAGGAAAAAGATGTTTCCACGGTAGAAGCAGGCTTACCGGAAAACACAGCTTCTGCTCCCGCGGTTAAAAAAACAGAAGCTATTTCCAAAGAAAAAAGTTTTTCTTTAGAAATAAAAAGCTTATATTTAAAAAATAGTTCAGTTCAATTCAGCGACTTAACCGCGAAAAAACCTATAGTTTTTTCCTTAGAAGATGTCAATCTAAGGATAAGAAATTTTACTTATCCCCAACTATCGAATTTTTACATAAAACTAGTTAGTTCTCTTAAAGTAGGCTCTAAAAAGATAAAAGATATTATAAATGCTGAAGGGTGGATAGACTATAACAATAAAAGCATGGATGTTGATTTTAATATTGACAGCATAGATTATTTTTCTTTTAGCGAGTATTACCCTGATTCGTGGCAGGCTTGGAGTTCAGTAATAGAGGAGGCAGAGTTTTCTCTTGCCAGCGATTTAATCTCTCAGGAAAATAATCTTGTTATTGACTGCAGCTTATCTTTAGACAAAATGGCCTTTAAAGCAATAGAGGAAAGCGAAGAAAATCAGAAAGCTATTTCAAGAATTAAAACCTTGAAGACAGCAGTAGCTTTTTTAAAGAAAGGCGAAGATAAGCCTGAGCTTCATTTTAAAATAAAAACTAAAATGGACGCGCCCAACCTTGATTTTTCTTCGCTAAAGGATAGCATTAAGGGAATAATTAGCGTTGGGCCGATAACAGTAATCGGAGAAACAATTAACAAGGTTAAGAAAAAGATAGAAGATTCTAAAGATTCAGGTTTAGATACTACTGAAGATATAATAAAAGGGGCAATAGATATTTTTAAGGGAATTCTTGATCGTTAATACTTATTGGTGGCTATGGTGTAATGGCAGCACGAAAGATTGTGGTTCTTTTGGTACGGGTTCAAATCCCGTTAGCCACCCCATTTTTCAATTTGGGCATACGATTCGTCGTATGCCCTTTTGTTTTCAATGGGATAACGAGGTTCTAACCGTTTGTGAAGCGCCTGAACCTCAGGTGCGACCTCCAAGACCAGTTCAAGCGGTGTGGTGAGCTGAATTGACAGTTTCTTATCCAATAGCGAGAGGTTTGAGCCTAATCCCGCCAATATTTCGCGCTTTTCATTTAAATCCCCGAGTTCGAACCGACCCTTAGCGGTTTGGGCAAATTCCAGCATTTTCTCCGCCCGATCCAGCCATGTTTCCGTTCTAACGGTCGCGTCATTGATAAGTTCATCATATTTGTGCTTTTCTTTAAGCAGGTTTGCCTTGTGTGCCTTAAATTCATCGGGGCTGACCTCGCCTGTTAATCGCAGATCAAACAAGGCGTTTAATTTCCGGACACACGTGTCTAACGATTTGCGATAACCGGCAGTGATCTCTTTTTGATCGTCTTTTTCAACTTCCTGTTCCACGCGCAATTGACTGATCGCCCATTGATGGAAGGTGGAGGGGATCTCGATTTTTCCTAAAACATTAGCGATTTGTTCTTCCAGTTCCTCAACCGGTAGCGGTTTCTGCGAACACTTTTTGATGCGCTTGGTGCAACGGTAATATGTGTAATGATGGACGTTGCCGTTTTTCTGATGCTTGGTTTTATTCTCAGCCGTGATCGCGGCTCCGCATTCCCCGCAACGGATCAGCCCGGTAAACGCGAACACATGTTTTTGAGCGCAAGTAAATGACCGCCCATCAAGAATCGCCTGAACCTCATCAAACTGGTGCTTACTTACCATCGGCTCATGATTGCCTTTATAAATATTGCCCTTCCAGTTGAAAAAACCATAATAAAACGGATTGCGAAACATCAAATGACATTGCCCTTCGGTGATCCTGCGTCCGGAGTGTGTTTTTAATCCCAAATCATTAGCAAGTTCGTGAATGGATTTGACCGTGCATCGTTTGGCAAGGATTGTTTCCCAAAGTTGTTTGACGATCCCGAATCTGTCTTTGTCTTTGAAAATAGGGGGAAGGTCAGGAAGTTTGTGTTTATTTGATAAATAACCGATCGGCGGTTTGTGAGGGAACCAGCCGTCGTCAACCTTTTTTCGCATGCCTCGCTTGGTGTTGACGGATAAATCCAGCACAAACTGATTGGCCATGCCGAACTCAAGATTCATCATCAAGACATTATCGGTCGGGAAATATCCCCGCTGAAAGGTTTGAATGTGTTGAATGATGCCTTGTTGCAGAAGCCAATTGATCGTCCCGCCGTCAATCGGATTGCGCGCCAAGCGGTCGAGTTTCCAGCAGATGATTCCGTTCGCCTCTCCGTTATGAATTGCCTCGATCATTTGAGTGAAAACCGGACGTCCCGGCGCTTTGGCGGATTTTTCTTCGGTAAAAATATCAACAACCGTTAGATTTCTATCTTCAGCTAGACGTTTAAGCTCATCGATCTGCGAGGGGATAGAGGCGACTTGTTTGTCTTCACTCTCGGAAGATTTGCGCGCGTAAAGAAAATATCGGATGGCGGAAGTGTTCATTGTTTTTTGATCGATTTAAGGATTTTGTCCAAATCAGCTTTTTTATAAAGCCGGTAATTGTTCATCGGATGACGGTAAGGTTTAAGCTTGCCGAGTTTGTCCCAGTTGCGGAGCGTCTGCCCGGTGACCTTGAGATACTCCGCGGCTTCTTTGATCGTCATATATTCGCTCATGGTGTTTTTCTCCTTAACCTTATAAAACATTATAATCTTTCTTTGATGGAGTTCAAGTTATTTGTCGCATGTGTTCCTAAATCATTTGTCCCAAAAAGAATCCTTTTTTGAAAATTCGTATGACACGACATTTGAAATTTTAAATCACTGACAGACTGCGCCTCGCCCGACCCTCGCCCAAACCGCCCCCGGAAGGACCCGCGTTTATTTTTCCAAAACAAAGCCATCTTATCTCATTGCCTGAATGCGTTTGAGTAAAGCAATGTTTTGAAGGATAGATCGTTGTACTGCCTTTTCATATTTGATGACCTTCTCATAAGTATCCCCGGCGGGGAGGCTGTTGGTCTTGACCATCACATCCTCAGCGTATTGGTTCTTGAGCTTTGCTTTTTCCAGTTCCTCGATCTTTTTCTGTGATCGCTTGTCGTTCAATTCCCGGTATTCAGCAAGTTCCTCGTCAATATCCTCATTGGTTTTGTTGATCTTGCCTCCGAAGCAGTCCTTTTTATTGTAATAGTCATGAACAGCCATATCCAGAAACTTGCGGATGCTTCCAGTCTCAAATCGGAGGACACGGCGCAGGCGCCAGAAATCCACAGCGATCTTCTCAACCAGCAGGCATTCCATTTGTCCCGCTGGATTCAGGCTGGCAGTAAGGCCGTCTAAAAGCTCCCGGTATTCCTGCTTGTTTTCCTGTCCGTCTCCGTCAGCAATGATCAAGTCCTTGGCAAAGATGCCATGCTTGATGGCATTTTGGGATACAAGGTTCTTGCCTTCGATGCTCTTGGGTCCGGTGGACACAAGAGCGTTTTTTTTGTTCGCTTCGATTTGTTTATCTGTTGTCATGTTAAAATTCCTCCTTAAATAGTTGTTTGCCGACTTTCGGATCAACGCCCATGCTTTTAAACATCGCATCAAATTTATGGCTTTCCTTACAGCTTTCATACGTCAGGTTGTAGCAGTGACGGCATCCGAAGTATTTCCCGCCTGCCAGATACAAAACGCCAACACGGTGATTGCACGCAATGCCATTGACGACCAAAGGGCAGATGAACCACCATCGACGTCCCCCGAAATGACACGGCGTCCATGTGAGTCGCACCTTGTAATCCAGCTCTTGCTTTTCACCTGTATCGCGGTCGGTTTGTGTGTATTGAAAGCGGATATATTCCTCGCCTTCAAGAGTCGAAACCGTAAAGCCAATGCTTCCGGTCGGCTCACCGTTACGGCTCCAGTTGCATCCGCCTGAGCGGATACCGCCGTTAAAATACCGGTGCTTGTTTAAGAATTGAATGGAAAGGGATTTGCTTTCTTCAACCGTCCACCTGCTTGAATATGACCATCGTCCCATGATTGTTTTTCTCCTCGAATTTTTCCTAAATCATTAGGGTTGTGTGTCTGTAACACTGACCACAGTTCCGTTAAACATGCGTTTGACCTCATCAATTTGTTTGAGCGATTCCACATCAATTCCATCCAGCATTTCAAGCTCAGCGGGGGAGTAGAGATGCAGACTTTCTTCTGGGACGGCTGGGACACTTGTTTTCGTCTCTTTAGGGATAATGATTTCTTGTTCATTAGTTTGTTTTTCTTTTCGGGTGTGAGTCATCGGCATGCGTCCCAAACGTCCCAAAATATTCTTTTGAATCACTTTATCCTTCGAATTATTGCCGGAAGGCTTTCTGATCGTGAATCCTTTATCTCCGGATGACTTAATCCCGATTAGTTCAAAAATGCGCTGGCGGTGCTGATGTCCCTCGGCGCCCGGATAAACAACGCATCCAAATCGTCCGCCCGGTTCAATAAACAAATGCTCGCCTTTGCGGTCGTTTCCTGATTCAGCGCAGGCAGGGCATCGGGCAATGATCTTTTTACCCTGATGCTTCACGCATTCCAGTTGTGGCAAGTCTAATCCCATCCTTGATGCTCCTGACCTTGGAATTTGACCCGCCGAAATCCTTTGACAGACTTTCCGTCCCGCTTAATCGAGTGCGCTTTTGACGTCCCAAACAGCTCCAGCATTAAACCTTCCAGCTCACGATGCACCACGGTGATGGGCTTGGGGTTCCAGCCCTTGGAGGGGCAATATTCAGCGTAAGCCTCGACAATTTCCGAAACCGATAAATCCATCTGGTCATCACGGTTAATGGCGTCCTCAAGAAAATGACGCAAGCTGTCGCTTTCAGCGAGCAGGGCGTCAATCACACCATCTTGGGACGCGGGCATGCCGATGTCACCGTGGTGTTGAATATCTTCAAGAAGTAATGCTAATCCCTGAAGTGCCCAGTTAAGAATGCCGGAGCCTTCCTGTTCGATGAGAACATCGGCAAAGTTGGGAATCTTTTTGACAGGGGGCGGGCCCTCAAAACGGCAGATCAATAAACGACGTTTCCATGCCCCGATGTCGCCGTCCAGCTTGACCTGTAACCGTGAATTGGCAGTGATCACAATGCAGAAGTTGCCTTGTATTTGGAAGCACCCGGTTCCGCCTTTTTGCTCGGCATCAAACCAGTCCCCACCGACCAAGCCTTTGATCACATAAGCGCCTTTTTCCGAAAGGAATTTGCCCGGAACATCAACCCCAATGAGCAAAGTCTTTTTCAAATAGCGGTAGAGTTCAAACCGTTCACTTAAATGTTTGGTGCGAAGCTCGGTGACGTTCATCTGCCCGATGAGCTTTTGGATGATCAAGGCGAGAGTGGATTTTCCCCGTCCCGGGAGTCCCTCTAAAATAAGAAACCGCTGAATGAGGTTATTCCCTATCAGACACAAGCCGACGTATTTTTGAATGATAAGTGCATTCTCAGGTGTGACAGCAGGCAAAAGAAGATCGTTTAAGAATTGCTCACACTGGGCGTTTTCATCAAAGGCAATGGGGCAGAAATTGCGTGAAAACATCTCAGGTGAGAACGGTAGGAGATCAGCCTCATTGTTTTTCTTGAACGTGATGACACCGTTTGCCAGATGCACGAAGTTGGATGTTTTAACAAAGGCGTGGCGTTTTTCGCAGACACCTTTCAGATGCGCGACAACGTGGTTTAATGTGGTCGCGGTGCGTTTGGCTTCCAAGGCCGGAACAGTATTTTCGCGCGAGACATCCAGCATTCGCTCAGAGATTTCATTTTTGATGAGGTTCTCTGTAATGTCACTGTAAACGCCTGTTTTCTCATCATAGCGGTAGAATGCCCGTTCATCCGGCTCATAGATTTGAATATGTTCGGTGTTGTGCAGTCCCGCCCAGAAACTCTGATTGATCGAGACGAGCTTGCCCTTGTCGTTGAAATAATACGGATCACCGTATTGATCGACCAGCGCGCTGAATGACGGATCATGATGCGTTTCAGAATCGTTATTATTCATCGGGATGTAATCTTTTAGAATATAAAGAAGCTCACCGGTCATGATGGGGGCGATGGGGGCATCCTGTTCTACAATGTAGGCGGTGCCGGTATCCGGATGAATGGAGCCCGGGCCCACCACCTGAGCGCCGAAAGAAATGATCTCACCATGATCTTTGCCGTCTTTCTTGAGCTTGATCTTTTGAGGAATGCCCGGACAGAGAAGATAATAGTGAACGCCCTTTTTTGGTGTTTTAACGGTGAAGGTCTGAGGCAGGTGTTCACGCGCCAAAGCGACCATTTCCGGTGAATCCGCGTCCAGAATGACAAGATCACCCTGTCCGCCCAAAACACCGTAATTGTTGCCCTGATCAACCCACGGTTGAATGTCTGTCAGCGAATAGGGACGGTTGGGCCAGTCTTTTTCAAACGGCTTCTTTGTTTTCGGGAGCAGTTTCACAAAACCGAATTGCTCATTGTGTAGTTGATGAGGTATTTGCTTTTGATCCATTACGATCGCCTTTATTATTTGATGGTTTAAATACAGCCCGGTATAAACGAAGCAGGCTTTCAGCTTTGGCGCTTGCCTCATCAAAAGAGATTGCCTCGCCGTATTCGCTAAAATAAATGTCCTGAAATTCTTTGATCGCCTGTTCGTTTAGCATGATTCGTTTTGGGTTAATAAAAAAACTCTGTGGCTTTTGCTCACAGAGTTAAGTTTAGGCGAATCTCAGAATTGTTGTAGATTGATAAACGGAAGGATTTTTAAGGTTTTCTATATATAAAGAAAAATCAAAAAAGGCAGGGTGTTTCTGTATGGTAAGGCTTAATATCCGGGGATTTCTTTGCGAGTTTTATTGATCCATGCTTTTTTGGTGTTGAGTCTTTTGGCCTTGTGGCGGGCGTAATCTTTTTTGCTGT
>JBDRIY010000122.1:0-6000 GCA_043815445.1 Candidatus Omnitrophota bacterium | reverse complement strand
GCAATTAACGATATTGGCGCTAAAGATTTGAAAAAAGCGTTAAGCGCGGCTAAGAAAGGTAAGTGGGGGGCGCGCTATGGCGATGTTGTAGAAAATGGAATATCAAATCTTGAATCTATACTGCCGGAAGATGCTAAATACAAACGTAAATTATCAGTTCTCTTGTTGTTAAATGATCCTTTTATAAGAAATTATTTAGAAAAAACATATGGTAATGAATTAATAGGCCGGATAAAGAGCGAAGTAGGAAAAACTAGCGAGCATTTTAGAGGAAATTTAACTCGTTTAATAAATAATAAGCGCAGTCAATGGATTGATAGTGTTGTTACAAAGGTAATAAAAAAACAAAAGATAGTGTTTAGCAGTTTTGCTCAAACTTTTGCCCGGTTAAGCCGCCACCCGGTATGGGGAATTCCGATATTAGGCATTATTATAGCAGTTATGTATTTTTTGGTTGTCCATATAGCAAACTCTATTGCCGGCTGGATGGATGAAACTCTATGGGTTCCTGTGTATAATCAAATCAATAATCTTTTACCATCGGGATTTTGGAACGAGTTTTTAATTGGTGATTATGGCATACTTTCTCTAGGCTTATCTAATGCTATTCTTACGGTTTTGCCAATCTTGTCAGTATTTTTTATTATGTTTAATATACTGGAAGATATCGGTTATATACCTAATCTATGCGTTCTGACTAAGAAAGTTTTTGAAAAAGTAGGATTAAGCGGAAACGCTATTATGCCTTTGGTGCTTGGCTTTGGCTGTAAAACTATGGCCACTCTTTCGACTAAAAGTTTGCGCTCAAAAAAGGAAAGGTATATCTCTATTTATTTGATTGCCTTTGCTATTCCCTGCGCCGCTCAAATGGGGCTGAATATGAGTATATTAGGGCGAATGGGGTTCAGGGCCTTTGTGATAGCTTTTTCTACCCTTGCCCTTGTAGAAACTTTAGCAGGCTTAATCTTAAATAAAATTTTGGCTAAAGAAAAAAAGAGTAACTTTATACAGGAATTACCGGCAATACGCCTACCGAGCGTCAAGGCAGTTTTGAGAAAAACTTATTTTCGGCTTTACGAATTTCTTAAAGAAGCTCTGCCGGTTTTTGTGATTGCCGCGGCTGCTTTATTTTTTATTGATAAAATAGGCATATTGGATGTTGCTAAAAATATCCTTAGTCCGGTAATGAAAGGATTCTTAGGCCTTCCGGCGCAAATGGTGGATGCTCTGATTCTATGTATGGCCAGGCATGAGGCAGCAGCAGGTATGATTATTAAAATGGTAGAAAGAGGAGAACTTAACTATGTCCAATGCATTGTTGCCGTAACTATTACTACAATGTTTGTTCCTTGTTTCGCTAATATTATGGCTATGATTAAAGAGTTGGGCGCGAAAACAGCGCTTACAATGACAATGGCCATAAATATAAGTTCTTTCGTATTGGCAGGGGCTTTGAACTGGATACTTTTATTATCAGGACTTTAAGCTTAAAAGAGATGAGTAGTGAGGTTAAGGTTAGGAGGCGAGTTAAGTTGTGAGTAGTGGGTAGTGGGTAGTGGGTAGTGGGTTAAGAATAGACTCACTCCCTAACCTCATTACCCAACACGCTACTTTACCTTAACCTCACAACTTAACCAATAATAATAGGGGGGCAAAATGAATCAAAAAACAGAGAAAGATGAGCATATGGAAAGATTGTGGTATTTGAAAGAGGAAAATAATAATTTTCTTAAGGCTTTAAAAAATACAATGGGTGAAGATTTTAAAGAAGGTATAATTGAGGAATTAATAAATGAAGAGTTGATGATTATAGATAAACAAGAGGGTAAGATTTTGCTTACAGAAAAAGGCGAGAATTATGCCCGTAAATTGATTCGGGCACACAGAATTGCTGAAAGCCTTTTGTTTCATGCCTTAGGCCGAGAGGTTGAATCAGGCGCTTGCGAGTTCGAGCATATAGTTACCCCAGAGCTTGTGGATAGTATTTGTATTTTATTGGGACACCCTCGGGAGTGCCCTCATGGACTGCCTATACCGCGAGGAGAGTGTTGTAAGCAGGCATCTAAGGTTACTCAAAGCTTAGTTATACCTTTGACAGAGTTAGCAGTAGGCGATAGCGGGCGCATTGCCTATGTAAATTGCCGAAATGACCGACAGCTTCATAGGATAGACGGACTGCATATTAGGCCGGGGATAAGAGTTAAGTTACATCAAAAATGTCCTTGTTATGTAATCGAGTGCGAGGATGCTAATATTGCTTTAGATGAGCAAGTAGTTTCTAGTATATGTGTATGGAAAGAAGAAAAGTGCCCGTCCTTTCCCCAAACTAATAACGGAGAATTGAAACCTAAACCTAAATCTGTGGGAAAATGGCGTAGGCGTTTTAGATTTAGAACTAACAAATAATTCTTAATATTCTGACAATAGAGTATCAGGGTATCAGTGGGCAGAGTATCAGGAATATGATTTAAATATAAAAAATATAGTGAAAAATATTGACAAAGGGCACTGGTTATGCAAAAATAAAAAATAAGAAGTTAATAAATTATTATCTCTAATATGTATAGTTTTTAACTTTGCTTGTTAGTGGGTAGATAGCGCTAAAAAGACGTAAAACTTGAGGTGAATATAGAGAGGATACGGTGAGTTATTATAAAATTCTGGGTTTAAAAAAAGAGCCGTTTTCAACCAGCCCGGATCCTTTCTTTTTTTATCCTTCTCGGGAACACCGTCAATGTTTAAGTAAACTACAGATTTCAATTCAGCTTAAAAGAGGCCTTTCTGTAGTTTTTGGAGATGTGGGCACAGGTAAGACGACTGTTGCCAGGTGTTTGATGCAAATCATAAAAGAAGATAAAAAAAATAACCTTTTCGGCATCTTAAATCCTCACTATTCAACTGAACATGAATTTTTACAGCATCTGGCAAGATTATTTCATATTAAGGCCGCGGATACTCTGAGTAATCAAAGATGTATTGAAGCTATAGAGAAATTTCTTTTTCGTGAGATTGTAGTTGAAAAAAAAACTGTAATTCTACTTATAGACGAAGCTCAAAAGCTGACTAAGCCTGCTTTAGAGGCTTTAAGAATTCTTTTAAACTTTGAAACTAACGAAAATAAGATGCTTCAATTAATTCTTTTAGGCCAAATGGAGCTGCTGCCGATTATTAGTTGTATCCATAATCTCTGGGATAGGGTTAGCCTTAAATGTGTCCTTAATCCTTTAAATACCCAAGAGACCGCGGAATTGATAGATTTTAGAGTTAGAACAGCCTCCTATACTAACGCCCACCCTTTGATCACTAAGGATTCAGCTAAAGCTATTTATAACTATTCTCGAGGATATCCTCGCAAAACAGTTGAAGTTTGCCATAAGGCTTTGGAATATTTAGTAATGTATCAGAAAAAAATTGTAGATACTGATGTAATACACGAGATAACATTAGAAGAAAGCGACTTGCTCAAGTACGTTTTGAATGAGAGCGAAAATGGCTGATATTTATTTTCTAGAGAAGCGTTTTATTATGAATGATCATGCATAAATGATTACAGCGATTAGGAAAGAGATTATTAGCGATTTGATTTTTAGTAATTTGTGTAATCTTTTCTCAATCTGTGTAATCAGAAATGCCGAACATTAGCGAGGCTTTCGAACAATGCCAGAAGATTATTTACCGGAAGAAAGATTATTGGATGTTATTAACGCCGGCAAGAATAAGGATGAAGCAGGAAAAGAAAAGGCCGGAAAGGAATCAATATTTTCTATAGCAAATTTTTTTAAAGTTTTTAATTTAAAAAAGTTTAAATTTAAAATAAACAGCGAGGTTTTTACTGTTGGGTTGCGGCAAAAAAATATTACTCTTACTATAAAGGTTTTAAAAGTTGTGGCGGCGGCCTTGCTTTTAATAGTTTCTTTTGATTTATTTTTTAATAAACAATATAGTATATCTAAAGTTTTACCGCGGCAAGCTGCTGCTAAGTTAACTCAGGCTGAAACACCAAATATTGTATATCTTAAGCCGTCTGATTATTATTTGAATAGAGTACAATACCGAGATGTTTTTTCAAAATATATCCAAGAAGCGCCTAAAGCAAAGGAAACTTCGCTTAACGTAGCAATAGAACCTGAAAAAACTAATCAGGCTATAAAAGAAAAAGTTAATAATTTTAAACTCGTAGGCATAGCTTGGGCAGAGGCTGAAGATGATTTAGCGGGAGTGATAGAGGCGATGATAGAAGATACTACTGAAGGAAAAGCTTATTTTTTGGAAGAAAGAGAGTATATAGGTAAGACAGAAGTTTTTATAAAAAAGATTTATCGGGACAGAGTAATCTTAGGTTATCAAGAACAAGAGCTAGAGTTCTTCGGAGGATTCTAACCGATCACTGATAACCGATCATCGGATACCGGATGGATAAAGTTTCAACGGGATAAAAATGAGATTATTGTTTTTATTTTTGTTTTCATTTCAGCTGGCCGTAGCTAATTCCGTTTTTGCTCAGGAGTTAGCCCAGAACCATAAGGTTGGAGCTGAATTTGATTTTCCGGGTTTAGAAAGAAAAATATCCTTAGATTTTCGCCTGATGGATGTTATTGACGTCTTGAAATATATTTCCGCTAAAGCTGAAGTTAATATTGTGGCCAGTAAAAATGTAATAGGCAGAGTAACTTTATTTATTTCTAATATTAGCTTAGGGGATGCTTTAGATATAATTTTGCTTACTAATAATCTCGCCGCTGAAAAAAGAGGCGATATTATATACATAATGGCTGGCGCGGATTATCTTAGCCTTTATGGGGAAAAGTATTATGACAAGCGAGTGGTTAAAACTATGCGCTTAGAATACGCCGCTCCGGCAAGCATAGCCGCGATTCTTAAAGAAGTAAAAAGTTCTATAGGCAAGGTCCTTATTGATGAGGTAACCGGCACAGTAGTAATGATTGATACCCCTGAAAAAATTCAGCAGATGTTAGACGTTGTAGAAAAGGCGGAGTTGCCGACCGTAACCCGAGAATACCCTACAGTTACTAAAAGTTTTGAACTGCAATATGCTAATGTAGCCGATATTGCTAAGACAGTCAAAGAAATTCTTACCGCGGGAGTAGGCAATATTCAGCAGGATACCAGAACTAACAGGCTGATAGTAACTGACTTGGCCCAAAAAATGGAAAGGGTTGAAAATATGATAAAAGTTTTTGATAGAAGGACAAGGCAGGTTTTTATAGAAGCCCAGATATTAGAGGTAACTCTCAGTGACCAGCTACAAACAGGAGTAGAGTGGGAAAGCGTTTTTAATGCCGCGAAAACACCCAGTATAGTGGATCTTGTAGGGAGTTTTCCTTTAACTTTAACTTCTTATGGCCAATTTACAGTAGGAACAATAGCCCAAGATGATTTTACAGCTGCTTTTCAATTTTTAAAAACCTTAGGCAGGGTGAATATCCTTTCTACTCCTCAAATATTAGTTATTGACAATGAAGAAGCGACTTTTCACGTTGGTACCAGAGAAGCTTATGTCACTTCTACGACTTCTCAAGCTCAGACTACCACTACTGTTTCTGAAGAAATAACTTTTTTAGACGTGGGTGTTCAGCTCAAGGTTACTCCTAAAATTAATGAAGAAGGTTTTATTTTAATGTCTCTTAATCCGGAAGTGAGCACTGTTTCCCGGACAGAAGAAACTCCTGGAGGCGCGGAAATACCTATCGTAGATACATCTACCACCGAGACCACAGTATTAGTAAAAGATGGGTCTTCAGTTCTTATATCCGGTTTAATTAAAGATACTAAGGTTGAGACTATAAAGGAAGTCCCTTTTTTTGGAAGGATCCCTTTAATAGGAAGTATTTTTAGCTCTAAAGATAACGAGATAGAAAAAAGAGAGTTGATTGTCCTTATTACGCCGCATATTGTTACAGGCGGGGAACGGGTTGATGTTTCAAGAGAAAAAATAAAACCGCGTTTACCTTTTAGGGATTAAATTATTAATGATGGAGA
>JBDRIY010000121.1:0-2104 GCA_043815445.1 Candidatus Omnitrophota bacterium | reverse complement strand
CGAATCATCCTAATACCTTTTCAGGCAAAAAGTATGATTCGCCAAGTGAGTCCCTGCCACTAAAAATGATTTGTAGGGAACGGTCATGACCGTTCCGTTAATAAAGATAAAGAAATGATTAATCCTATTGAAAAAAATGTCGCGGAAGTCTTTAATAAGGCAGGTGAAATTTTTGAAGGTTTCCCTGGCTCTTTTTTTGATACTGTCCAGGAAAGAGAAAAGATTGCCGCTCAGTTAAAAGATTTGCTTGCTAAAAACGAGCATTTACGGAAAAAAGACTTTGACCGGATGATGCAGTGTATTCTGTCAAACCAGATAGATAAAGAAAAAGAAATAGGAAATTTAGTAAACGGTTATTTTAAAGAGCAGAAAGATATAATAAAATTTTTAAGTGAAAATTTGGCTAAAATTAAAGAGGCTGCTAAAGAGGGAAAGGAAGATAAAGTCAGAGAATTTCAGGAAGAAATGAATAAAGTATTTGTTCAGCAGGAGGAGAAAAGGACAGATGTAAGCGTTAAGCTGAAAGAATTTCAGGCCCAACAGCAAAAAATGCGCTCACGGCTTCTTGAACTTTTATCTAAAGGCAGGCAGTTACGCATAAAGGACATTAAGCTGTTGCGCGAGGAGTTTGACGCGCGGCGCAGGGAACGTCTGGCGGAACATGAACAAAGAAAAGCGCAGGCAAAGATGAGAAAAAAAACCGTCCATAATATGCTGAGGGGATTTAAGAAGGAAAGAACCGGAGGCGCCGGGAAATGCCGGAACTCAAAACAAGGGTAAACATTTCCGTGTGTAGGAAGATTGTGGAGCGGAATTTATATAGATAAAGAAAAACCGTGAAGAAAATTCCGCGGCAGCGGGACAAAAAAGGAGGGTAAAGATGGGAATAGCGGAGAGTATGAAAGGCATAACAGAGGATATTCTTAATTCCTACGAGGATCGGGTGAAAGCTTTGACTGATTTGGTAACGGATACTCAAGAATTGGTTGCCTCTGCCCGTAAAACCTTAAAGGGTTTTGCCTCGGACAGAAAAAAGATGTCAAGTGAGCAGGCAGAAGCCTTGAGCAGTTTTGTAAAAGGTTTGGCTAAAGATGTAGAGGGTACGCTTAAATCGTTTAGTAAGAACCGCCGGCAGTTGAGCCAGGAACAGGTTGAAATTTTTGAAGCGCAGGCGAAAAATCTGGCAGAATTTGTAAAAACACTGAGTAAAGATGTTGCTTCAATGATTAGTGATTTTAATAAACAGCGGATTCAGGATCAGGAAAATTTAAAGGGTAAGCTGGCTAAGGAAATAAAGGGAATTCAGGCTTCGGTTAAAAATACCCTTAAAAGTACTCAGCGGCTTTTGGGAGAATGCCATGCGGATATGGAAAAGGCAAGAAAGATTTGGCAGGAAATGTCTTGCGCGTTAGCCAAATCCAGAAAAAAAGGCATAATGCCGCGGATTGAAGCCGGAGAAGAAGTCGCGACTGTAGAAGAGATAAAGGCGAAAGAAAGAAAAAATAAGAAACGCGGCCGGACGTCTAAAAAAGGTAAACGAAAAAAGTAGGAATTTTAGAGAAGGCGGGGTTGAGCGTATTTTAGTGTTTTTACTGAAAAACTAAAAATTTCTATAATGTGGGAGGTGAATTAATGAGCAACATAGCCGCAGGGATGGAAACTATTTGTAAAGATATTGTAGGGGCTAGTGAAGATAGGAAGAAATGCCTGCAAAATGTAAAGAGAAGCGTAGTAGATTTAAATAGCCGTGTTGGCACTCTCCGCGGCGATGCCGTGAAATTATTAAATAGTTACCGGAAATCACGCGCGGAAAAATTCAAGGAGTTAAAAGATAACCTTTCCAAAGGCAGGCAGAGTTTGGCAAGTGAAGTGCGGTCTCTGCGAAAGAGTTTTCAAAAAAGCCGCAAAGATTTACGGCAGGATTTAGCAGAAACTCACAGGGTATGGAGGGAAGCTAAAAAAGGGCTCTTTAAAGTTTTGAGTGGGTAACAGTGGTATAATCGTAGGAAGAAATATTAACTTTAAATCCTAGGAGGAAGCCAATGTTAACCAACCAGTTATTTGAAACAGCGTTAAATATTCAACAGCCATGGTTTATAAAAGA
>JBDRIY010000120.1:0-14219 GCA_043815445.1 Candidatus Omnitrophota bacterium | reverse complement strand
CTCCTTTACGGGGTCAATTAAGCCCCATTGAAATAATTCAACCTATAACCTATCTACTCTGTGACTATCTATCTTATTCTATTGATAACCCAGAGTTTTCACCAACTATTATTACTGAACAATTATCGTATCATCTCCTTTATTTCTTTCACTTTGCTTTTTTCATTAAACATTCTATTATTAGATATTTTTTAAGCCAACCGATTAGGCCTACTCGGTCAGAGCAATTCTAAATTAAGCATTTCTTTTCAATGCTTCATTATATACGCTTAAAGTGTCCTCTGCCATTCTTTGAGCTGTCCAGCGCGATACATCTTTTTTAGCGTTAACAATAATTTTTTCTTTTAATTCCTTATCTAAGAAAACTTTTTCTATAGCTTTAGCCAGTGAAAAGCTGTTATACTCGTTAAACAAAACTCCATTTTGGCAATTCTTTATTATTTCGGAAATTCCTCCGGTATTAAATCCTACCACCGGAACTTCTTTAAAAAAAGCCTCTACAATCGAATATCCAAAGCCTTCTTTCCGCGAAGGAACTATAAGTAAGTCAATACTATCTAAAAAATTATCCGCCTCGCGATTTACAAATTTAACTCTCGATTTTAATCCTTTAGTTTCAACAAATAACTTAAGCTTTTCTTCCATTTTTCCTGTTCCGGAAATAAGAAGATAAATATCTTTATATCCGCGGGAAAGGCCGCTTGCGCCCGCCTGTGCCCTTGAGGGTATGAGGGCAGCTATGGCCTCAACTGCTAAAAAATGGCCTTTTTCTTCTGATATCCTGCCCAAGATGCCTATCAGATAATCGCTTTCTTTGAATCCTCCTCTATCTCTATTATTCCCTCTTAAGGTAAATTCTTCTTTATCTATCCCGTTATAAACCACCCTTGTTTTATCTCCATCTACTCCTAAATCCTCTATTATATGTTTTTTTACCGCTTTACTAACAGTGATAGCCTTAGAGCCTGAAAATTGAAATATTTTTCTAAAAATAGACGGCCGATAAAACCCGTGAAAAGCGCTAATATAAGGGATTCTTAAACAACTATGAATAAAAAAACCTAAAGCCTGAGTTACTCTTGTATTACAATGAACTATACTAATATTGTGCCGGAGTAAAAAAGGAAATAGCTGTATCAGAGAAAATAGTATTTTTATACTAACTATAGACTTTGTTTTAATGGGAATAATTTTATGGTTTACGCCTAAACTTTTTAACTTATCAATCCAAACGCCTGAGCTTGAAGCAACCCATACCTGGTGGCCTTTTTGTTTAAGAGCTCCCGCCAAATTAATAACATAACGGGAAACCCCGCCGGGATTAAGATGAGTAGTAAGAATTAAAATATTCATCTTATCAGAATTCTTTCAATGCAAATTTAACAATTAGCAATTAGCAATTTAAAATTCTAAATTTAAATATTCAGGTTTCTGATTCATCTTTCATTTAAAAATGCTAATTTTGCATTGCTAAATTTACAATGATTGGCTCTTCCTTGCCAATATTTCTTTAATCTTAATAAAAACCTGGCCGGCAGTAATTTTTTTCAAGCAAAGATTTTTATCTTCAAAGCCGCATTTAGGCCTATAGCAAAAAGAACACGGTGTTTTTTCGCAAAAAATATAAATATTTTCAGATTGAACAATATGACGATTCGGGTCTGTAGGGCCAAAAAGAGCTATAGTTGGAATATTTAAGGCGCAAGATAAATGCAAAGTAGCTGTATCGGGAGTAACAAAGACTTCTAATTTTTCTAATATTTGAGGTAAATCTTTAAGAGTTGTCTTGCCGCAAAGATTTAAGGGCTGGCTTTTTAACAAATTTTCTATTTTTTTAGCAATGGTTTTAGCCTGTTCATCTCCCAAAAGTACAACCTTATAAGTAGGCAAATTTCTTTGAATTAGTTCTATTAATCTTACGATATTTTTAACCGGCCAATTTTTTGACTGCCATCTCGAAGAAGCTGATACGTTTATCCCTATAAGCGGAGCTTTAGGCAAAGTTAAAGCAATATCTGAACCACCTTGCCAAAAGGATAGCTTTTTTTCTTTAAAGGTAATACCCAAGAGTTTGAGAACTCTTTCCTGCGATATGAGAGGGCTGTCTGCCCTGTTATATTTTACCCTCTTACTGAGTAAAAAACCCCAGCGTAAAGTATAACCAAAAGAATAACGGGGAAAGCTCAAAAAAGAAATAAAATGAGAAGCGCGGCTATTCTGAAGGTCAACTATATAATCAAATGATTTACGCCGAAGGCTTTTCGTAATATCTAGTATATTTTTAAACTTTTTATACTTATCATCTAAAGTAATTACCTCGTTAACATAGGGACAGCCGTAAAAAAAAGAATAATATTTCTTTAAAGTTAAAAGACAAATTACAGCATTAGGGAATTTATCGCGTATTTCCTTTAGTGAAGGAATAGATAAAATTAAATCTCCAAAAGAAGAAATCTTAATCACTAAGATTTTTAATAAAGTTTGTGATTTAACGTAAACTTCAGCGGCTTGGCGCAGGCACTCCTTCATAGTATAACGCTCTTCAACTTTTTTACGGGCATTATTTACTAAATTTTCCGCGTATTCAGGTTCATTTAATATCTTTAAAATTTCTCTGGAAATATCCGCGCTGTTAGCCGGTTCAGCCAATATCCCATCACGGCCGTTTTCAATCACCTCTTCAAACCCTCCGATTTTTGAAGCTATAACCGGAACTCCGCAGGCAAAAGCCTCTATCACAACCCTCCCAAAAGACTCCTCTATTACTGAAGGCGCGACTAAGATACGGGCGTCTTTTAAAATATTTTCTATATCTTGTTTAAAACCAACAAATTCAACATTATAACTTAAAGAAAAACGGTTAACTAAAGCCTTTAAATGCCTGAGATACTTTTCTTTTGACTTATCAGCTGAGCCTATTATTTTTAATTTAATATAAGGATTAAACCGGACAACTTTCTTCAGCCCTTCGATCAAATATTCATAACCTTTGGTAGGAGATATCCTGCCTATACTAACAATAGTATTACTTTCTTTTCTCGTTTGATAATCTTTAAATTTAAATTTATCTAAATCTACCCAGCGGTTAACAATGACTATCTTTTCCTCAGAGACTCCAAAGTTAATCTTCATATGCCTGGCAACAATTTTAGAAGGGCAAATTACATATTTTCCCCACCCCATTACTTCGCTAAAAAATTTATTTCTATAAACTCCATGAGCTGTGGTAACAAAATGCGCCCGGCTAGAACGAGTGGCAAAAAATCCCAACCATCCAGGCACACGGCTCCGGGCATGAACAATATCTACCTTCTCTTTTTCAATAATTTTTCGTAATTTAGGCACCAGAAAAAAAGCTAATAATGATTTTCTATGCACTCCCAGCCTATAATGCCGGATACCCTGTTTATTAAGTTCTTCGACCAGCCTTCCTCCGGCACTAATAACAATATTTTTAATATTTCCGGTTTTAAAAAACTTAACCAAATCAAGGACACCCCTTTCTACTCCACCGATATTCATATGGGGAAGAATTTGTATAATTTTAATCTCTTCAGAGGCCTTAGCCTTGTTACTCTTTTCTGAATTGTTTGATTTCATTGAATCTCTATCTAAGTTCATAATATTTTTCTTATCGCTCCTTCTAAAGCTTCTTTATTGCTGTTAAAAATCCGCGATGTTTTCAAACCTTCAATCTTTATATCGTAAGGTTTTCTTAATAAAGTAATTTCATCTTTAATTGATTCTATAAAAGCTTTATGCTTGCTGTCTTCTTTTTCAAAAAAAACACATATACAGGGTTTCCCTAAAGAAGCTGCTTCAGAAACCATTGATACACTTTCACTACTCACAAAAATGATATCCGCTAAAAGGCTAAATCCTTCAAAAACAAAATCATAATTTTTCCGGCTAGCTATAACCAAAGCCTCGGTATGAACAAAATCTCCCAGCTCTTGTTCTAAATATGATTCTGCCTGGATAGGTGTACGCCGTGAAGTGCTAATAAGGATTTTGTAGCCTTGCTTAGAAGAAAATGCTTTAAGCTTTGGAATAAAAAGCTTTAACCCCTCCATAAAAGCTTCTTCACCAAATAAAGGCCCGCCTATAAAAAACGAAACTTTTTTCCGGCCGCTTAAATTAAAATAATCCCTGGAATTCTTTATCTTTTCTTGATGATTCAAGGGATAATAAAGCGCTCCCTTAAATACTGCTACCTTTTTAGAGGGCTCAATACGGTCATGCTCCGGAATAACTGCTAAGTCAAACCTGCTTAATGGTATATTCGGTTTTAATATAACTACTGATTTAGCCCCTAGGTAAGAAGAGAAAAGCTTATTCGCTGCCGCTGCCGAACTTCCGGCGCTTATTACAATATCAGCGTAAACACTATCTAATTGGGCCCAAGTATTCTTATCAACAAAAAAAGATAAATAACGCCCGCGGCCTAAGCAATTCTTTCCGCTAAAAAAGACCGCGGCCTCAGCCATAAATCGACAAAGCCTATTTTTGTATTTAATCTCAATGATCTTGCTCCGGGCCTTATATTTTTCCTCTGAAAGTAAAGAGAAAAAAGCTTTTGATTGTTTAAGATGCCCCGGCTTTGAATCACTTAGTATTACAATATCCCTATTATCTTTATACTTAAAGCGCTTATAGTACCAAAAATACTCCCAAGGATATTTTTCTAAATAACCTTGGTAAATCTTATTTAAGTAAGTTAAAATCTCCCTATCATCTTTGCCTCCAATGTCAATAGGCCCCTCAAGCTCAGCAATATGATAATAACTATCGCGCCTATAGGAAAAATTAGTGTATATTTTTTTATTAAATTTTTTAGCTAAATATACCGCTCCTTTAGGCGTTGAGACCTGATGAGAAAAAAAGTCAATTGTCATAGCATCGTCTTCAGCTCCGTGGTCAAGAACCATACCAATCATATAATTTTCTCTTAAACACCTAATCAGCTCTCTCAAAGTAAAACAAACCTTTATTTTTCCGGCCCGGCGCAGTTCATTTAAAAATTTATCCAAGCCTTTATGTTTTTGGGGCTTGGCTAAAACAGCAAACTTATGTTTATGGGCAAATGCCGCGACAACCACTTCCCAATTACCAGCATGAATACCTACAAAAATACCTCCTTCGAGAGTTACTTTTTCTTCACCTCTTATCTCTATGTTCTTATATATCCGAGGAGCTATTAAGCTTTCTATAATATTTAGGCCAAAGTTGATAAAACTTCTCTTTAAGATAATCTGAACATCTTTATAGTTTTTATGAGGAAAAGCCGACTTTATATTCCCGAAAGCAACCCGCCTTTTACGCCCATTTAAATAAAAAAGCAGCCCGATGATTCTTCCTATAAAATAACAGTAATTCAGAGGAAGCCTTAATAATACCCCTCTTATCAGCCTTATAAAAAAATACATTCTAAGCTAACCTCTTATTTATTTCGCAGCTAAACCCATCCTCATCTTCAATTTCAATATTGATATCCATAATAAAAATATTCAATTTAAAGTTTTCTCCGGGAAAATGATACTTATCCTTAGGCGTAGTTATTAAATCACCAATATCTTGCTTAAGCAAATCATCTTGAATGCTGTTGAATTCCGCCTCCGACAGCTCATGATGGTCAGGGTAAACTATCCGGCGGACAATTTCTAAACCTTGTTCTTCAAGCTTACTAAAAAAACCCTCAGGGTAACCTATAGCGCAAAAAGCGGCAATTCGGCGCTTCTTTAACAGCTCTAAGCTAATCTTATCGCCCTTTAAACTCCTAAATCCTTGGACTTGATAATTAGACAAATACACCTTTGAACGAGGAGCTATCCGAGAGATAAGCTCTTTTACCTGTCCTGGATTATTTAGTTGAGACGCGTAATTTAAAACAACAATATCCGCCCTTTTTAGCGATTTTAAAGGTTCGCGGAAAAAATAAGCCGGAATAAGCTTATATTTTTTCTCAAATTCTCTTGCCCCCATTATAATAATATTAATATCTCGGCTTAACTTACGGTGGCTAAAACCATCATCTAAAATAAAAAGATCAAATTGTGATTCTAGATTCTTTGCTAACTTGCTCCTATCCGCTAACGCAAAAACATTTTCAGTTGTTTCCTCAAGCAATTTCCCTTCATCGCTGCCGTAGCCTCTGCGTAATATTGCTATTTTAAACTTAGGTGAAAGTTTATTGTAAAGCCATGAGCTTAGCGTGGTCTTGCCTGAGCCTGACCAGCAAAGATTTCCTATGCTAATAACTTTAGCCCGGCAAGAGTAAGAAGAAATAATCTCTTTATCGTAAAGAAAATTTATTAAAATTACTATTAAGCCGTAAACATAAGAAAGGCCGCAAAGAAATCCATAAAAAAACTTTTCGAAAAAGCTTATTTTATCTTTTTTTAAAAAAGCTAAATACCACTGTTTTATATTTATCATAAGCATTTAAATATCAATCCTAAATTACTTTCCAAACTTTGTTTACCTTTCTCAAAAACTTCCGGGCATCTTTTACTCAAGCTATCCCTTAAAGGCTCATCCTGAACTAATTTTAATAATACTTCTTTTAGCTCCTGTTCATTCTTAACCCTAATTCCGGCTTTTTTTTCTAAGACTACTCTTTCAATTTCAGCAAAATTGCTCATATTCGGGCCAAAAACAGTAGGTTTCGAAAAATAAACCGGCTCTAGAATATTCTGTCCGCCATAACAAACTAAACTCTTACCCACAAAACAGATATCAGAAATACTATAAAAAAACATTAGCTGTCCTATAGTATCAGCGATATAAACCCTTTTAGCCATTCCCTTGCTCACAAGGCCGTAAGACAAATCAACTTTACTCATCTTTATGGGATTAAAACCATTTGATTTAACAATCTTTTCTATTTCCCCAGCGCGATTCGGATGCCGAGGAGCTATCAAAAGGGTAACTTTATCTGAAACTTTGATAATATCACTATATATTTTAATAATAATGCTTTCTTCAGGCGAATGTGTACTAGCGGCAATCAAAAGTAAAGAATTTTCTTTTTTTAATATAGGTAAATACTTAGCCCTGTCTCGAGCAAAGCTTTGAGTATCAACTACAACGCCCCCAAGCTTCATATTTCCGCTAACAATAACTTTATTTTCTTTCGCCCCTAAAAAAACAAATCTTTCTTTATAAGTTTGATTTTGAACACCGATATAATTACACTTATTAAGAATCCTCTTCATAAAAAACTTTATAATCTTATATCTGCTAAAGGCTTTATCTGAAATTCTAGCGTTAATCATAACTATGGGCACATTCTTCTTAGATAAAAACTTAAATAGATTAGGCCAAATTTCAGTTTCTACGGCAATAAATATTTTAGGCCTGATTTTTTTTAAGACCCTTCTTAATATAAAAGACATATCCAGAGGAAAAAAAATAACTTTGGCTAAAGATAAATATTTTTCTCTGGCAATCTTATTGCCGGTTAAGGTTGTTGTGGATATTACTATGGGACAGTTATAAATCTCTTTTACCTCCTTAACCAAATCTTCAACTAAAATCACTTCACCAACGCTTACCGCTTGTATCCATATAGCCTGCCCGCCCTCTATCTGAGGAATAAATCCCAGCTTCTGCTTCAAAGCAGAAAAATCTATCTTCCCCCGCCAGAAATATATTGGCAGGTAAATAATCAATCCCAGCAAAAAGATAAAATTGTAGATTAGATATAACATAATAAGAAATTAGCGGATGGCTTGGGTTGTTTTAAGCAGAACGTTTTTATCCCAAGCGAGCATGGATTTTTTCGCCGAAGGCGAAAAAAGAGCGAGGGATAAAATCCGAGTGAAGTTTTTCCTCGCAGGGGAAAAACGAACATTTCTGCGTAAACAACCCAAGACAGGGCGCGCGTGGTAATTGTTTTTTGAAATTTCATATTAGAATCAAATACTATGCCCTAGGATGCGCTTTTTGGTAAACTTTTTTAAGCGAATCTATAGTTAAATGAGTATAAATCTGGGTAGTCGCTATGCTGGAATGGCCTAACAACTCCTGCACACTGCGTAAATCCGCCCCTCTATTCAAAAGATGAGTAGCAAAAGAATGGCGAAAGGTATGCGGGGATATTTTCAGGAAAACCGCGGATTTCCTTATATATCTATAAATAATATCTCTTACCCCTCTATCAGTTAAAGTTCCTCCTCTTTTATTAAGAAATAAAGCCCGCTCGGCATCTTGACGCTGATCCAGGTAGTTTTTTAAACTAACTATTGCCGGCTCTCCTAAAGCCAGCAAACGTTCTTTACGCCCCTTGCCCTTTACCTTGACCATTCCGCTTATAAAATCAATTTCGTTCTTTTTTAAAGAAACCATCTCGGAAACTCTGGCGCCAGTAGAATAAAGAAATTCTAAAATAGCAATATCTCTTAAACCTAAAATATTTCCGCCTTTAGGCAAGCTTAAAATACTCATAGTCTCTTTTTCGGTTAAAAATTTAGGTAAAGGTTTATCCAACTTAGGGTAGATTAATGATACTGCCGGATTATTTTTGACCATTCCTTCCCTTTGAGCAAACTTAAAAAAACTTTTAAAAGTAGAAATTTTACGGCTAAGGCTGCGTTTACTTAGCTTTCGTTCGCTCAGCGCGCTTAAGAATTTTCTAAGCAAAAAATAATCAATATTTTTTATATCTCTGCCGTCTGATTGTCCGGATAAATCGAGATATGTATTTAAAAAAGATTCAAAATCTCTTAAATCAGTCCTATAATTATCAATAGTATGGTTAGAGTAATTTTTTTCAATAGTGATGTAACTTAAAAATTTATCAATATAGTAAGAAAAAGGAATCATACCCCCTCACTCCGTTCGGCATTGCAAAATGCAAAATTAGTAATTAGCAATGCAAAATGTTAAAATCATTTTAATTTTCTTTCATTTTAAAATGCTAATTGATAATTGAATATTATCATTCTTCTTCCGGTAAGGTTCTAGAGGTATATGTGCATTTAGGATATTTACTGCATCCGTAAAAATCCTGGCCTCTTTTATTTCTTCTTGCTATCAACTGCCCCTCTGAACACTCGGGACAAGATATTCCGGTGGTAATACTTTCAGCATAACGGCACTTAGGGAAATCCTCACAGCTTAAAAATCGGCCTTTTCTTGACCATTTTAATACCATTCTTGCCTGGCATTGAGGACAAATTTTATCTGAATATTCAATCTCTTTTTGTACTGCGGCTAAAGCTTCTTCTACTTTTTTATTAAACTCAGGGTAAAAATCTTCTAAAATTTTATGCCACTCTACAACCCCTTTTTCAACCTCATCAAGCTCATCTTCCATAAAAGCTGTAAAATTCTCATCCATAATTTTAGGAAAAGATTTTACCAAAAGATTATTTACCTTTATACCTAAGTCTGTAGGGACAAAATATCTTTTTTCCCGTTTGGCGTAGTTTCTTTTAATTAAAGTAAAAATTGTAGGAGCATAAGTAGACGGCCGTCCGATGCCTTTTTCTTCCAGTAGTTTCACTAAAGAAGCGTCATTATACCTTGGCGGAGGTTTGGTGGTATGTTCGGTCACCTCCATATCTTCTAAAATAACTTCCTGTTCTTTTTTTAAAGGCGGCAAAGACTGCTCCTCCTGCTGGCTGCCTAAAACTTTTAAAAATCCGTCAAAGATGACCCTTCTTCCTGAAGTTTCAAACTCAGCTTCTTCTGAGCTGATTATAGCTTTACTATTTTCATAAACAGCATCTTTCATAAATACGGCCACAGATTTCTTCCAGATTAATTCATACAGTTTGAGCTCATCTTCAGACAAATGACAAGCGACATCTTCAGGCGAACGGTAAAAACTTGTGGGCCTGATTGCTTCATGAGCAAGCTGAGCGCCCTTTTTCTTTTTATAACGATTTTCTTTTAAAGCTAAATAATTTTGGCCGTAGTTCTCTTGAATAAAATCTTTAGCCTCTTTCTTTGCCTTAGCGCTTATATGAAAAGAATCAGTACGCATATAGGTTATTAAACCTATACTTTTTCCCCCAGTTTGGATTCCCTCATAAAGCCTTTGAGCCACACTCATAGTTCTTTGAGCTGAAAATCTTAGTTTGTTAAAAGCATCTTGCTGAAGCAAAGATGTAATATAAGGCGAGGAAGGTTTTCTTGAAATTTGTTTCTTGGTTATATCTTTAACCCTAAAAGTTTGTTCTTTTATCTTTTCAATATAGTTTAAAACCGTTTCTTTTTTTTCAAATATAGCTTTACGCCCCTTATATTTGCTAAACAAGGCTTTAAAGGTATAATCATCAGCCTTAAATACCGCGTCAGCGCCAAAAGTAGTTTTAGGCTCAAATTCCTGATATTCCTTTTCCCTTTCTACGATAAATTTTAAAGCTATTGACTGAACTCTTCCCGCTGATAAGCCTCGGACTATTTTTTTCCAAAGCACAGGCGAAAGGCTATAACCGACTAACCGGTCTAAAACCCTTCTGGCTATCTGGGCATTAACTTTATCCATATCTAAATCAGATGGCTTTTTAAATGCCTCTAAAAGAGCGTCCTCGGTAATTTCATGAAAAACAACCCTAAGAAATTTTCGATTTTTCTTAGAAAGCTGCTCCTTGATATGCCAGCTGATTGCCTCGCCTTCCCTATCCGGATCAGTAGCAAGGTAAATAATCTTTTTATCTTTTGATTTACTCTTAAGCTGGCTTACTATTTTTTCTTTTCCGGGAATGACGCGGTAATCAGGTTTATAGTTGTTATGGACATCAATAGAAACCCTTTTGACCGGTAAATCAACCAAATGCCCCATAGAAGAAACTACTTCATAATCTTCACCTAAGATAGATGAGATAGTCCTTGCTTTTGTGGGAGACTCTACTATTACTAAATATTTACTCATGTTCTTGATCCTCGATTCTCGATACTCGTTTCTCAATACTTGATACTCGATGCTTGATTCTCAATAATTAGATACTACGTATACTTTATGAGCTATTAAGTATCTAATATCCAACTATCGGGAACAGTTATCGTGTATCGAGTATCTATCATTTCATAAAGTCACTTTTTACGAAACACGCCGGTTTTACCTCTTTTATTAAATCTTTTAGCTGCAGCTCAAGGATAGTTTTATTAAAAATTGAGTGTTCTAAGCCGCAATTTATAAAAATTTCTTCTAAAGAGGCTTCTTTCCTATCGTTCATTGCTTCAAAAATCTTCTTTTCGCATAAATTAAGGTTTGGCTTTAATTTTTCCTGTTCAGGCCCTTCGGATTTTATATTTAGTTCTTCCAATATATCATCTAAACACTCAACAAGCTTTGCCCCTTCTTTTATAAGAGCATGAGTCCCTTTACTCAAAGGCGAATCTATGTTTCCTGGTATAGCAAAAACTTCGCGGTTTTGCTCAACTGCCAAACGGGCAGTTATACCCGCCCCGCTCCTTGCCGCGGCTTCCACCACCAGTATCCCTTTAGACAAACCGCTGACAATCCTGTTGCGCCTAGGAAAGTTTAAGCTTAATGGTTCGGTAAAAAGAGGAAATTCCGATACCAACGCCCCGTTTTGAGCTATAGCTTCAGCAAGCTTTTTGTTTTCTCTGGGATAAACTCTGAGCAGCCCACTACCTAAAACCGCGACTGTTTCACCGGTTTTTATTGCTCCTTTATGAGCGGCAGTATCAATACCCCTTGCCAACCCCGAAACTATAACCAGCCCCAGTGAAGAGAGCCTATAGGCGAAACTCTCAGCCGTAGTAACCCCATAGATAGTAGGAATCCTGGTTCCAACAATAGCAAATAAAACCTTATTTAAAACCTGAGGCCTGCCCTTGATATAAAGAACTATGGGCGGGCTGGCTATTTCTTTCAAAAGAGATGGATAATCTTGATCAAATATATCTATACAGTTAATCTTTTCTTTTTCAATTAGCTCTAATTCTCTATCTAAAACATTAGATTTTCTTAAATTTAATATTGCTTCAATATCTTTTTGTTCAAAAAAAGGAACTCTAGACAAGTCAGAAGCTTGAACTTTAAATACTTCATCTATATCCTTAAAAATATCAATAAAACTATTGGCTTTTTTAGGGCCGAAATTCAGGAAATTAAATAAAATTGAACCTTTCTTAGCCATTACTAAGAATAGTTGCTATTCTGCTGACAACCTCAGGAGGTTCAATTCCTTCGGTATCAATAGAATAATCCGCTTTATTGTAATAACAAGCTCTTTTTGCTAATAATTCCTCTATTTTTTTTAAAGGGTCCTCAACATTAAGGAGCGGCCGATGTCCATGTTTCTTTATCCGTTGGTAAATAGTTGCTGATGAAGCTTTTAGGCAAAATACCACCCCTGCTTTCTTAAGCAAAGTTAAGTTTTCTTCGTTACAAACAAGCCCTCCGCCGCAGCTTACTATTGAACCCTGCTTTAAAGAAATCTCCTTCAAAACCTCAGTTTCCAACCTTCTAAAATAGCTCTCGCCTTTTTCAGCAAAAATATCTACGATAGACATACCTTCCTTAGCCTCAATCATCTGATCCATCTCTACGAATTCTTTACTAAACCTTTGGGCAAGAAGCTTGCCCACAACAGTCTTGCCCGTGCCCATAAAGCCTACTATATAGACGTTCTTCATAACAGCCTCTAAATAATATTATAAGGTAAGACCCATACGTTTGCCCATGTAGTATTATCGGGCTAATTAACAGATTTGTCAAGATTATTGGAAATTTTCGGCGAGGAATGGATATAAAGTCCGAAATGAACAGCTTTTATCTTCGGTTACAGCTAAAAATCGTTTTATTTTGCTGATTTTTTTGCGGATATTTTCAATATGCTTTTTCTCGTCTTTAACGGATATTCCTGAAATATCCGATTTATCTTTATTGATATGTTTATCGAGAATATATTTAACCGTTTTTTCAAGCTTTTCTATTTTTTTCTTATAATCTTTACGCGTACCGCTCCCATTCCTTAGAGGCATTAGAGCTTAGTTTGCATCCGTCTATGGCAAACATAGTTTTATCAATCAGGTTTAATTCCTGGCAATACAGCAATACATCTCTAAACAAAGGGACTATTTGGCCTTTCATTGATGATATAAAATCGGCAATGGTTGTAAAATGCGGGTGGGTGTTAGCTGATAAAGCTATGAATACCACGTTTTGATCGCAAAGCTTTTCAATCTCTCTTGATGATATAATTCCGCGTGAATAGGCGTATAATACTATTTTGAGCATTATCGCCGGGTCATAAGTTCTTGCGCCGGTTTTATCATTAATGTAACGCGATTCAAATATTGATAGATCCAGTTCATTGTTAACAATATGGTTTAAAGCGTATTCGAAACTGCCGGGGAAGATTTGATGGTGGTAATTGCGTTGCCAGATAGGTTGTTCTAATTTATTGATTTTGTTGATTTGTCTAGTAATGGTTGATTTTACACCGTGGATGATTTTGGATAATGTCATTTTTGACCGATGATTATTATTTTTATGTTGTAGGGGCGGCAGATCTGCCGCCCCTACAATATTTATTATTCCGTTAGATTATTGTTTATGTCTCCAAAAATATTTTCACGGTTGCAGGTTAATAGCGTGACAAAATATTGTCCTGGTGTTGAATAATCATGTTGAGGAATACGATTGGTATTACGGCGGATGGGTGATTTTGGCATTTATTATTTTATGTATAACACAAAAACCAGCGGCGCGTTAACGTCCGCTGTATCGCTATGACCCTATTATCACCGATAAATTATCTGTTTTTTGGTATTTGTTAGAGGAACAGGCAGGCCTGTTCCCTACGGGATTGTTGATAATTATTATTCCATGTATATGGTTGGGCATTACAATAAATCTATCTAATTATATATTTCTATGATGATTGGCCAGATCTTACCAAGAATCTTGGGCAATGCATCCAAATCGGCTTAATACCATTCGTTCATTCAAAACATCCCCAAATAAATATTCCCGATTATATGTATACATTGTCACATAATAATATCCATTATTAGAATAATTGTAATTGTGTAATCTGTTTGATTTTCTGGATTTGAATTGTTTCATTTTGTTATGATAACATAAAAATCAGCGGCGCGTTAGCGTCCGCTGTATTGGTTGGTTATAGATTAATTAAATTATCAATATCTTGTTCCCAATTTTCAGGATTATTAGATATGTATTCTTGAATTGCGTTCAGCGATCATTCATTTCTAATAATGTGTTCATAAAATGACCG
>JBDRIY010000119.1:0-3396 GCA_043815445.1 Candidatus Omnitrophota bacterium | reverse complement strand
ATGCTGACACATTATTTTTCTCCTTTTAAACAATTATAAATTCCCCTCAAGAGAACATCTCTTAATTAAGATATGATAGCTTAAATTATAATATAGGTCAAACAGGAAAATAAATTTGGGGAAAAAATTAAATTGAAAATGCAGTTTTTGCTATTTTAAGAAAGAATCTATATATTTGAATCACAAAAAAGGTAAGAAAAAAGAAATTGCCCTGAAAAAACAGAAATAATACAACGAATAGATAAAATTTTACTTTTTTCGATTAACAAAATTAAAAGTCATCTTTTGTATTAAAGCCGGTATTATAATTCATTGATTCTAAATAAGTTATAAAGCATCGGGGTGTCCCTCAAGGAAGGTATGCTAATCTTAGTTGAAATTCAGAAAAAAAGATAAGAAAAACAGGCAAGGTTCCAGTAAAATAGTTTTATCTAAAATTATTTTAAACCTTAAAAAACAAGGAGGAATCAATGCCTGCAGTAATAAGTGTAGCAAAGAAAAGAGGAAAAGCAAAGATAAAAATTAGTGAAAAAAGAAAACAAGTAAAAGCGATGTTAGAGAAGATGAAGAGCGAAGATTTAGATGTAACGATAAGTTTAATTCAAGAATTAATTCCAAACGGATTAGAGGCAGCAATAGAAGAGATGGAAAAAGAGGTTAAAAGACTTACAGGAATTAGATATAAACATGGGAAGGAAAATAGAAGTTGGGGAAAACAGCCTGGATCAATATATTTAAGAGATCAAAAGACTCCAATAGAAGTACCCCGGGTACGAAACAAAAAAGAGAACAAAGAAGTTCCATTAGAGACATATAAAAAATTACAGAGTCCGTACAAAGCAGATAAACAGACAATGTTGAAATTATTGTGTGGAATAAGCATGCATAAATACGCAAAATGCGCGGAATTAATTCCGGAGGTTTTTGGAATTAGTGCTTCAAATTTATCAAAGAGATTTCGTAAAGGAGCCTCAGAGAAAATCCGCAGATTAAAAACGAGATCTTTAGCGTTGGAAGATTTTATATGTATATTTATAGACGGCAAACGTTATGCCAAGGATGGGTTATTAATTGTTTTAGGAATAACGACGAGCGGGGTTAAGGTAATATTGGATATAGAGCATAGTTATAGTGAGAATAGACATGTCGTAGAGCAGCTGTTAGACCGTCTTATAAGACGAGGTGTAAAGTATGAAGATGGATTACTTTTTATTGTTGATGGATCAAAAGGATTGATTAACGGTATAAAAAACAAGTTTAAGGAATACGCGTTTATTCAACGTTGTCAATGGCATAAGCGAGAGAATATTATTAGTTATTTGGATCCTGCTCAAAAAGAAGTTTATAAAAGGCGGTTGAGATCCGCTTATCAAAAGACAACTTACAAAGAAGCGAATGAGGCATTAGAATTAATTCATCGTCAGTTGGTAGAAATAAATTTATCAGCCGCTGGTAGTCTAAAAGAAGGATTGGAAGAAACACTAACTCTACATAAATTAGGTTTATCTGCAGAATTGAAAAAAAGTTTTAATACAACTAACTGTATTGAATCAGTAATATCCCAACTGGCTCAGTATACCGATAAGGTTGATCGTTGGAGAAATAGTTATCAGCTATTGCGTTGGACAGCGGTGGCTCTACTAGAAATCGAACCGATTTTAAATAAAGTCTCGAATGCAAGATATTTAAAAGTTCTTAGATTTAAGATGCAGCAAGAGATCAAAAAACGCCAAGAAAAGAAATATGGAAAACCAATTGAGGATGAAATTATGGAATTGATGTTTGTTTAAACAATGGTGGAGCTTTGTCAATTTCAACTAAAAAAAGCATTGACTCTATTTCAATAGTATCAACTTTTTGTAAATGTTTAAGAATAAACGCGGTACGCTGTTTCTGCGGTAATTTTAAAATAGCCGCATCAATCATACTGTTCAACTCCTTATTTAAAGCCGAGGTTTTTGGATTATTATTTTTATTTTTATCTTTAACTTCAACAAACACCTCTTTTTCATCACTCTTTTTTACCGATTCAGACAAATAATACTTATTGTATTTATTTTTCCTAAAATAATCATAGCTTAAATTAACCACAATTCTATAAAACCAGGTAAAAAAACTTGAATTCACTTTAAAACTTCTAATATTTTTGTAGACTCTAATAAAAGCCTCTTGAGATATATCTTTAGCCTCCTCTGTATTTCCCACGATATGAAAAGCCAAACCAAACGCTTTTTCCTTATACCGGTTAACAAGTTCGTCAAAAGCAGATTTACTGCCTTTTTTAATCTGGAATATCAATTCTATCTCTGTAACAATCGAATAATTCATCTATCTTCTAAAAAGCCCAAAAGCAGGCCTGTAATTTACAGACCTGCCGCTTAAAACTATATTTTATCTGCAAGGATGTTTAGCCTCCTTACCCGTTAAATAATCTCCTATCTCAGGATGATTATTTATAAACTGTTCAAATTTTTCAGGGTCTTCTCTCATTAACTTGCGTAACTTGTTCAAATTTCTATGACATTTAACCAGTTTTTCATATTTTTGAGGATTTCCCTCTTTTAATTTTGCTAATTGCTGTTTAACCTTATTTTTCTTAGTTTGAATAAAACTTTTAAACTTTTCCGGATCCTGTTCTTTCAAATCTTTTAATTTACTAACCCTATTTAACCTGTAACACTTCATTACCCTTTCAAATTTTTCGGGGTCTTCCTGCTTTAACCTACTCAATCTCTCTGCCGTTTTTAGCTGGTGTTTTTTTGATAATTCTTTAAACTTTTCTGGATTCTTTTTTCTTAATCTAACTAAATCCTTTTTATTCCAGCGTCTTTCACATCCATTCTCAACAGGTAATATTCCCTCTGTTTCTTGTGAATTCTCTATTTCAGGCTGAGAATCAGTCTGAGCATAAAGTGGTAAAGTATAAATACCTACAAGACATATCCCTAATATTACCAAGAGCTTAAAACTATTGATTAATTTTTTCATCTTGTTTCTCCTCCTTTCATCACTATATTAGACGAAACAAGGAGCCAAAAGGTTTACTGTACTATAAAAAATATTTCTCAAGAATAAGCTTCTTCGAGATCAAAAGGGACACTTCTCTATTTAACGCTGGGACAGTTCTATATTCAGCGCAAGAAACGTCCCTGAGAGTTTTTTAGAATTTTAATAGACCTTTCTCTGTCACTATTGCCGTTATCAATTTATGCGGGGTAACATCAAAAGCGGGATTAAAAACCTTCATCCGATTAGGAGCAATCGGTTTTTTGAAAAGATTATGCGTAACTTCTTTTGAAGAACGCTGTTCAATAATAATATTATCTCCTGTCTGCATTTCTTTATCAAAGGTAGACATCGGAGCAACAACATAAAAAGGAATTTTGTGATATTTTG
>JBDRIY010000118.1:0-18403 GCA_043815445.1 Candidatus Omnitrophota bacterium | reverse complement strand
CTCCTTTACGGGGTCAATTAAGCCCCATTGAAATAATTCAACCTATAACCTATCTACTCTGTGACTATCTATCTTATTCTATTGATAACCCAGAGTTTTCACCAACTATTATTACTGAACAATTATCGTATCATCTCCTTTTCTAGCTTAATTATATAAAATATTTAAAAACCCAAAAAAATCTTTTAACTTTTCACTAATTAAATTTATCACAATTCTGGATAATTTCAATAGTTAAATAATCCACACTCCTGAAAATTATGAGTTATCTCTAGAATTATTCACGTTTATCACCACAAAGCCGCCCTTACCAAATCCCTTCCGCGGCTTCTCAAGCGAATCTATTTCGCTGGGAAGTTTAAATATTGTCTGCCAACAAGAAAACTGCCTAAAGCCCGCTATTTTAAGTAAATTTCTTAACCTCTCAACAGTAAATAAATCCGCCTTTTTATAAAATATACTTTTTTTGGTTTGATAAAACTTACCCAAAAAACTGTTTTTATCTATTATGCCCACAACAAGCTTACCATCGTCCTCCAGAACTCTCCTGGCTTCTTGTAATACTTTGAGCGGATTATTCACAAAAGATAGCGTAACAATAATTGCCACAAGATTAAAAGTGCTGTTAAAAAAAGGTAGATCTTCACCAAAGCCCCAACGAGCAGCTACCCCCCTTTGACGAGCAATTTCAATCATTTCGTATGAAGAGTCAATTCCTAGATTAATTCCTAAAACAGAAGCGAATCTTCCCGTGCCAACACCAATTTCTAAACTTTTTCCCTGTTTAGGTATTACCTTTTTTAAAACCTTAAGTTCAGATAAATAAGCAAATCTATACTTATCATACCAGGCATCGTATATCTTAGAGTGTTTTTCAAAAATATTGCTCATGCTATAAGTCTAACTTTCCCCACCAGCCATCAAAAAAGCGTTTAAGATGCGCGTACTCTTCTTGAGACAAAGCATTGCGCCGGACATCTTTCTCTTTAAAGGAATATTTGTATCCCGCGCAATAATTACTCAAAATACATTTAGCAGCTGATACCTCCTTAAACATTTCTTCACATTGCTTTTTATTTTTTCCTTTACACTTATCAGGATGATACTTCAGGGAAAGGGCGCGGTAGTTTTTTGTTATTTCTTCTAAACTAGCGTATTCATCTAATCCTAATATTTTGCGCGCCTTATCAATATCTTTAAAATTCGCCACCTTTTATCTTCCTTAAAATTAATTACTCAATAAACGGTTTAACCTTTAAGCTAATATCTTCTTTGGGCACTGCTCCCACTATTTTATCAACTATTTCACCATCTTTAAATATCGCTAAAGTCGGAATGCTCATTATTCCATACCGGGAAGCTGTTTGAGGCGCCTCATCAACGTTAAGCTTACATACCTTTAGTTTTCCTTCGTACTCCTTAGCAATCTCTTCCACCGCGGGAGCAACCATACGGCAAGGGCCGCACCACTCTGCCCAAAAGTCTACTAAACAAGGTAGTTGAGATTCTAAAACTTCTGATTTAAAATCCTTATCAGTTACTTTAACTTCCATTCCTGTTCCTCCTTACGCTTATTTTGCCCAACTCTAAATTTCAGTAGATACCGGATTTTTTTCTAAAATAACATATATTGTTTTACGCGTGTCTTCTCTCATTATACACATCCGCGCTTCTTCGCCAGGTTCAACCCCGGCAAGATCAGACAAAAATTCTCTCAAAGTTCTTGTTTTTCTATTATTAAAAGAAGTTATGATATCATCTTTTAATAAACCCGCTTTTTGGGCCGGAGAATCAGGGATAACTTCCTCGACTAAAACCCCGCCGGCCTTGCCGGCTTTTTCAATCTTGTCCGCTTCTTCACTGCCAAAAATAACATCGCTTACAAATACTCCCAGCCAGGGAAATGTCTTCATAGGGGAACTCAAATATGACGGCCTTTCTTGAGGAACTATGTATACAGTAATCCTATATTCTTCTTTTGCTACGCACATATAGACTTCACTGCCAACCTCGCTTCCCAGCATATCACTTCGCAGTTGTTGAGGAGTTCTTATTTTTCTTCCATTAAAAGAAAGAATAATATCCCCAACCTCAATGTTAGCTTTTTGAGCCGGAGAATTACTTAAAACACTTTCCACCAAAGCTCCTTCAGGCCTATCAATCATCACCCTTGCCGCTGCCTCAGGGGTAACATCAACTACTCCTAAACCAAGCCAAGCATTGCCCCGCTGGTTTTTAAAATTTTCATAATCTAAAGGTTCTTGTTTAATAATACTTTTTTCATGCTTATCGTTTATTATTTTTGAATCTTGATAAAGAAAATAAGCCGCGATAACATTAAAAGCAAAAGATATAATTATCGCTATAATCAACCAATTTTTTTTAAAAAAATAATTCATTTTTAATCCTTTTTATTTTTTGCGTCCGGCTAAAATTACTCAATGCTAACTAAAAATCTTCTATCCCTACATTATCGCCGTTAAACTTTGTGTAAAATTATTTTATTTTTAATTATTTAAAAAATAAAAATGGCAGAGTTCTTTCTCATGCCTCTTTTCTCAGCCGGTTCCAAATTTTTCTGACTTGTCGCGTAGTTTTCCCTTGGGAATACTCTATTAAGGTTTTTCCTTGAACCATAGCCTTAACTACAATCTTATCAAAACCAATCTTACCAATAAAAGGCACTTTTTCTTTATGGCAATATTCTTCTATTTGTTCTGTTATATTAACATTCAAATCATATTTATTTACCAGTAATAACACCGGCACCCTAAAATGCCGAGCCATATCAATAACCCTTATCGCGTCATGCAGGCCGGACAAAGTAGGCTCAGTGACTACTAAGGCACAATCTGCTCCTGACAAAGAAGCTATTACCGGACAGCCTATTCCCGGAGAACCATCAATGATTATCCAGTCAGCGCCGATATTTTCAGCTTTTTCTTTGGCTTTTTTTCTTACTAAAGAAACAAGCTTGCCGGAATTTTCTTCAGCAATACCTAATTTAGCATGAATCATCGGGCCAAAGCGGGTTTGAGAACTAAACCATTCACCTGCTATGTTTTCTTTCATTTCTATAGCATTTTGAGGGCAGGCAAAACTACAAAAAGCACAGCCCTCACAGGAAACTGAATCAATGGCAAAGTTATTAGTCACTGCCTCAAAGCGGCATAATTCTCGGCATAACCCGCATTGAATGCATTTATCAAAATTAATAACTGCTGTTTGGCCGCTTTTAAACTTACATCTTTCTTTTATCTTAGGTTTAAGCAATAAATGCAAATCAGCCGCGTCTACATCGCAATCCGCGAAAACAGCGTTCTTAGCTAAAGCCGCGAACGAAGCTGTTAACACGGTTTTACCTGTCCCGCCTTTACCACTAATAACTACAATTTGTTTCATTTGTTTTCTATCATCACACAAAGACTATGTATTAACTTAATATTGTTGGCCTCACAAAATTGTATCGCTTTATCATTTTCAGCTCCGGGCTGAAGCCATACCCTGGTTATACCCAGCTCCTTACATTCTCTAACGATTTTTTCTGTTACTGCCGGCGGCGTAACTATATCTACCGCGTCTACAATAACAGGAATATCCTTAATACTGGCATAACAAGCCAAACCCTCAACTTCTTTTAATCGTGGGTTAACCGGATAAACCTGGTATCCTTTTTTTATTAACATTTTTAAAATCTTATAGGCATATTTAGATTCATTTCTAAACGAGCCTACAACCGCGAAACGTTTTTGCTGAAAAAAATCCTTAACTAAATTCTCCATCCTTCCTCCTGAGGCGAATCAGCCTCAACATTAACATTTTGGTTGCTGACAATCCTCCTAAGCATTCTTTGGAAATCTTTTTTATATTCCGGTAAGGCCTCAATAATCGGCACCCCTTGTGAATAAGCCTTAGCGATTTCTTTCTTAAACGGTATACGCGTTAATATTGGTATGTTTTCTTTTTGACAATAACTATCAGTTTTTTTATCGCCTAAATCAGAGCGGTTGATTACCACGCCAAAAGGTATTTTTAGTTTCTTTAAAGTTTCTACCGATAGAATTAAATCATTAAGGCCAAACGGCGTTGGCTCAGTAACAAGAATACAGAAATCACTCCCTTTGATTGATTCTATTACCGGACAAGAGGTACCTGGCGGAGCATCAATAATATTTATTCTAGCAGGGTCTATGTATTTTTTAACTGCCCTGATTAGCGGCGGCGACATTGCCTGGCCAATATTAAGATTACCCTGAATAAATCGTAAATCTTCTTTGCGGCCTATTTCTATAAAACCTATTTCCTTATTAACCTCAGTTATTGCTTTTTGAGGGCAAAAATAAGCGCAAGAGCCGCAGCCATGGCAAAGTTCAGAAAAAACTAGCGCTGTTTTGTTAAGCACAGCTATAGCGTTATAAACGCAAACCTGTTTACACTTCCCGCAATAATTACATTTAGTTTTATCTATCTGGGGCACAGGAATAAAAATAGGGATTTTTTCGCTAATTTCAGGTTTTATAAAAATATAAGCGTTAGGCTCTTCAACATCGCAATCTAAAATTAGAGCCTTAGGAATTGATAGAGCGAGATTAACCGCTACTGTTGTTTTACCTGTGCCTCCCTTTCCGCTAGCAACTGATATAATCATAATATTATATAATAGGCCTATCCGCTATTATTAGTTCTTGGAAAACAGTTCTATACTTTTCTACTCTTAACTTTTTTTCTAATAAATAGTTAGCTATATCGCCTAAAGTAAACTTACCGGATTGATGCGATCCTCCTTCGCTTTGATGAATTTTTTCTATCAACTCTATGCCTTGTTTACTAAAATCGCTTAGAACAATCTTACCTTCAAAAGAAATAATCCTTATTAATTCATCCACAGCTTTAAAGGGATTATTAAAATGGTGACAGGCATTTATAGAAAAAACTACGTCAAACTCTCCGTCTTTAAAAGACAGCTTCTGCGCGTCTTCTATTTTAAAATCAACAATATCATCAAAACCGAAATGTTTAATGTAAAGTTTAGCAATATCCTGTTCTTGCTGGGAAATATCTATACTAGTAAAACAACAACCTTCCCGGGCCAGGGCAAGGGTAAAATAACCCTTGCCGGTTCCTACTTCTAGAATATCTCCATATAAAGGATAAGATTTTTCTATAATAAAGTTTCTTTCCTTTTCAACATCATAACCGAAACTTTTATAAAATTCTATCCTTTGACAATATTGTTTATAATGTTCTGTCACTGTATTTTTCAAATAATTATTATTTACTGCCAAAATGCGACTGGACGCTAGGGCCGTCTGTTGATTTAAATTCCCCTTGTTTATATCTTTGAATCACTTCGCTTATCTTGCCGGATACGCCGGTAATAACCTCTATGCCTGCGGCTTGTAAAGTCTGAAAAGCATTCGGCCCAATATTGCCGGTAAGCATAACTTTTACTTGCTTTTCAGCGATAAACTGGCCGGACTGAATTCCTGCTCCGCCCATACTGTCTATATTAGGGTTTTGAACTGCCTCAAAGTTTTCAGATTCTGTGTCAGCAATAATAAAATACTGACAGCGGCCAAATCGCGGGTCAACTGCTGAACTTAAACTATCTCCTTGTGATGTAATGCAAATTTTCCCGCCGGAGGCGGATTTCGCTTCGCTACACATAATTTATCTCCTATTTATGCTCACAATCATCTTCATTAGGATGGCCGCAAGCTGTTTTTTCTACGCCATAACCCTTACCTGCTCCTGGCTGGCAAAGGCTTTGCCCTCCCTTAAGTGTCCCGGCCGCGGCTTGCTTAATCACTTCATCTACTGAACCATCAATTCCCATTATTGCTTTAATTCCGCTTTCATCAAATAACATTTGGGCTCTCTGCCCCATACCGCCGGCAATAATAGTGTTTACGCCTTTTTCTTTTAAAAACTGAGGCAAAAATCCAGGATGATGCCCAGGATTATCAATTGCCTGTTTGCTTATTACCTTACTGCCTTCAAGCTCTACAATTGTAAAAGATGGGCAGCGGCCAAAATGCGCTGACACTACATCACCATCTGTAGAAATTGCTATTTTCAAAATAAACCTCCTTACTATAATTTATGAAATAAACGGAGATAAAGATATACTCTATCTCCGCCTATTTCTGAGCGTTACTCATTACCTTCAGATGTTACCCTTGGCTCTACAGCTCTCCAACGCCATCCAAAACCATTAGCGAATCCTCGTCCTCTACCTCGGCCCCAGCCTCTAGCAAATCCGCGGCCATAGCCTGCTCCTCCGCGCCCAGGTGCTCTGCTTACACCATTTTGCGCAGGAAAACCAGCGCAATTACCTCTACCGCCGCCGGTAAGCGGCCCTTGCCCTCTGGGCCCTGTTCCGTCAAAACCTGGCATCTTACTCACCTCCTTTTATTAATTTAATGAGAATTATTCTCATTAGCTGATAAAAAAATATAAGGTTATTGCTTGCCCTTACATTTATCACATAACCCATAAAATTGAATAATGTGCTTAGTTATTTTAAAATTATACTTTTTAGCAAGGCCTTTTTCTGTCCGTTTCAACAACTCTACCTCTTCATCAATAAACTCAGTATACTCTATAATTCTATGGCAATTTAAACATACTAAATGATGGTGGTGATCTTTTTTTTCAGCTTCTTGAGCTAATTCATACCTGGCCCTGCCATCACCAAAATCAAATTTAGAGACTATCCCTAATTCAGTAAGTAATTCTAAAGTGCGATAAACAGTAGCTAGCCCTCCTGAAGGGTGAATCTTACGAATATGCTCATATACCTCATCCGCGCTAACATGTTTTGAAGTCTTAGCTAAAACCTCCAATATAGCCTCTCTGGCTAAGGTTACTCTATAACCACAGCCTCTAAACCTATTTAAACCCCATCTCCGGCCCGAGCCGCAATATTTCGGCATTTAACCTCCTTAATGATAACGATTATCAATATCATCTAAAGCATACCATTTAAATCTTTTTCTGTCAAGAATAATTTAACTGAAGTTTCCCCATTTTTTCAGCCATAACAGCTAACAGCCATTGCCCTGTTTACAGACTGTGTCATAATTATCATTTCGGGCTGAACAAGATATGTCGCGATTGTCATTTCGGGCCAAAGGCGAGAAATCTAAAATCTCTCGCTTTCGCTCGAGATAACACTGTATGCCATTAAGCTAAAAATATTTTATGAGGAGATTGAGGTTGGCCTATTTCTCTAACAGAGCCTATACTACAACACTTTCGTTAATTTTTAAAACCAGCTCGTCAGCGTCAATAGTTGCTGAAACTCCTAAAGGCAGAGTTACATGAAGCTCGCCGCTAAGCCTTTTATGCCCTGAAGGAAAACCGTATAAAATAGGGATATCATAGTTTTTGAATATTTTTTCTATAATATTTCTAAGGTCATGATCTTTTCCCGAAGAATCAACCATTCGGCCTAAAAGAATACCTTTTACTTTTCTGAATTTACCTGAATATTTTAAATGAGAAAAATATTTTTTTATAGTATTAAGATCTTCGCCAACATCTTCTAAGAATAAAATACTGTTAGCTGTTCTTATTTTATAAGGTTTGCCTATTGATTCTACAATGAGCGACATATTCCCGCCTACTATTCTGCCGGTTGCTTTTCCTGATTTAAAAGCTATTAGCTGGGGAAACCTAAGCTCGCCTAAAGGCTCAGCTTTAAAAAGCTTAAAAAGGTATTCAATCGTTAAGGGATGGGTGCGTTCGTGAATTTCTCCTGAAACAAACGGGCCGTGAAATACAACCATATTAGCTAATTTCTGTAAATAAAGTAAAATGGTAGTAATATCACTGTAGCCTACAAAGATCTTAGGATTTTTTCTAATAATTCGTTTATCAAGATAGGATAGAATTCCTATTGAGCCATAACCGGCTTCAGCGCAAAATATAGCCTTAACTTCTTTATCAGCAAACATCCTGTTAAATTGAGCTCCATGCTGTTCATCATGGCCGGGCATAGCCCATTCTTTATCAAATATTTCCTGCTCATATTTTACCTTATAACCCAGGGCTTCAAATACTTTCACACCTTGATGAAATTTCTCAATATCAAAAGCGCTTGCCGGCGCGACAATTCCGATAGTATCTCCAATTCCTATTCTTTTAGGCTTAATCATTATAAATATTGGTTAATACCCTGACGGGCGAATGATTCTTCAAGTAATATTTTAATTAAACCCGAGTAATTACCTCCTCTTAAGCGGTAAAGAATAGGTAAGTCACCATATTCGGGTGAAAGCCCGGGAAGAGGGTTTACATCGATTATCTCCGGAATACCCGCGCTATCTAAGCGAAAATCAATGCGGGCAGCATCTCTTAACTCTAACACTTTATAAGCCGCGAAAGCGTATTTTTCAATTAATACCTTTACTTCTTGGGAAATATTTTCTTCGGACTTATACTCAACCCTATTTTTCCACTCTCTTTTTACCTCTAAGGAGTAAACAAAATGTTCTATTGCCTTATCTTTCAGCTCTATTTTCATCATACCAAGAAGATTAAGATTATCATTACCGCGAATTCCCGCTGTAATTTCATCTTTTTCTAAGAATTCCTCTAATACTGCCGGCTGAAAATATTTTGAAAATATATTAAGCGCCCGTTCCTTGAAATCTTCAAAATTATCTATTACAGAATTTAAAAAAATTCCTTTTGATGACCCTTCCCAGCGGGGCTTTACAATAAATAACTTTTTTTTCTTGAAAACGCCGCTCAAAGAATCTATATCTTTAGAATTTTTAACAACAGCCATCCAGGGAACAGGTATATTCTCTGATTTTAAAATCTGATGAGTAAGATATTTATCCAAAGTAATGCCTAAAGCAACCGGGCCGGAACCAAAATAAGGTATTCCTAGGCTTTCAAGCACTGCCGGAACCTGAGACTCGCGACCTTTCAAGCTGCCTCTGCCTTCAGCGATATTTAATACAAAATCCGGCCTCTTATCTTGAATCTCCCGTAAAAAAAAGTTATTTTGTTCAAAAAGCATAGCTTTAAACCCTAATTTTTCTATTTCTTTGGCTAAGCTCTCAATAGTTTCAATGTCATCATATTCCTCACATTCATCATCTTTACTTTTTGTTTTAAGGTTGAAAGTTATTCCTATAGTTTTTATCGCGGAATTATTTTTAGCTGTTTTGATTAAGCTTGCTTTTCTATATTCATCATGATAGAAAAATAAATCTCCTTTATAGTTTTTCAAGATTACCCCGTTGTCAGTTTCTGAAGCTAAATAATTAGGGCCAAAAGGCACCTTGCCTTTTCCATTTATACCATCAATAACAAAATTTGGTATGCACATTCCGCTGGTAACCCCCCGCATTTTTTCAATAATCTCCTGTCCTTTCCAAATCGACGTTCGAAAATGAGCTATTGAAGTTACAGGATCACATTGAAATAAATAGTACGGCCTTATCTGTATAGCTTGCAGCTTTCTACATAATTCTATCATAGTTTCGTGATTATCATTTATTCCTCTGAGCAAAACCGATTGATTGCTTATAGGAATTCCTAAATTTTGTAGTTTTCTGCAAGCTAAGGCTGCTTGAGGAGTAATTTCGCGAGGATGATTAAATTGAACATTAATCCAAATATTTTTATATCTTTCTAATACTCCGCAAAGTTCTTGATCAATCCGCTGAGGAAATACTACCGGCGCCCGGGTACCAATACGGATTACTTCAATATTAGAGCAAGCATTAATACCGGAAAGTATTTTCGCTAAATATTCAGTAGGTAAAGTTAAAGGATCTCCTCCGGAAATAACAACTTCCCTTATATTTTTATTTTCCCGAATATAGCTTAAGGCTTTAATAATATCAGAAAAAATAGGTTGTTTAACTTTCTTGCCCCAAATCCTTTTCCGCGTGCAATGACGGCAATACATAAAACATTGGTTAGTTACTAACAATAAAACTCTATCCGGATAACGGTGCACTAAACAAGAGCAAGGAGAGCTGTTAACCTCCCCTAAGGGGTCTTCTTGGGCGTGGTAATCTTGATCAAGTTCTTCTATAGCCGGGATACTCTGTTTTCTAATAGGGTCATTGCTATCTGAAAAATCCTTTATTAGCGACAAATAATAAAAGGGAATCCTAAGGTGATAAAGGCTCTCTACTTTTTTCAATAAAAATAATTCTTCTTTTTTAAAAGGCAGGAAAGCCGAAAGGCCTTCTACACTTTGAACAAAATCCTTAGTAACGGATTGGCTATGCCGGCAATAACCGCCAGGCTCCTCTTCAACAGAATTTTTTACCTCGCCGCCTATCTCCATTGTTATTCTCCTATGTTAAAAAAACCCCTCTCATCTTTAAAATAAGAGGGGTTTTAGAAAATTAACCGATTTTATTCGCTATAATCCAAATCATAATTTTCATTAGGGATAACATCTTCGTCGTTTATCACAATTCCTTCATCGAAAATATATTCATAATCCAAAGCTTGTAGTCCTTGGGCGCTCTTTTCTACTTCAATCCTTACCTCATCCCCAGCCTCAAAATATACTTCATCAATAAGATCATCAGCAATATTAATTTTCTGCTTATTTATTATTATATAACTGCCGTCTTGAGCAGCTTCTTCAATTACACCTTGAATTATTTCATTGCCGGCATCCTGCGCGAAAATATACCCCCCAAAACAAACCGCGAAAAAGAATAATATACTTATTGGAACAATTTTTTTTATCATAACTCTTTTTTCCTCCTATGTTAAGCGGTTCTGTCAAAAGTTTACTTAAATTCCAAATAACAATTTCCAAATCCCAAATAAATTCCAATATTCAATGACCAAAATTCCAAAATAACATCAAAGAATATTGATATTCTTGAACATTGGAAAATTGGAATTTGGAATTTATTTGTTATTTGGTGCTTGGAATTTGTAATTTTCATGTAAATTTTGATATTAACTGTTAAGCTCCTTCATCATCTTCTTCTTCAACTTCTTCATCGTAATCAAAAGACTTCGTTTCTTCTTCCACTTTAACAGGATCTAAGCTAACAATTCTTAGTTCCGCGGCGCATTCAGGACAATCAACGGGGTCAAAAGTTTCTAAATCCGGATCCAAAGTGAACACTGCCTGGCACACAGGGCATTTAGCCTTACCTACCCTACTCATCACAACCTCCTTTTTTTAGACGAGCCTACTATTTAAAACAAAGCAATACAACTTTTTTGCAATTTAACGTAATATTTTTAACAACATAAAACTCTCTACCGTAACCCTAACAACATATGCTCATAAGGTATATATCACAAAAATTTTCGCGTGTCAATTATTCTTTATTTTTTTTTATTTCCTGCTTATATATCAGCCGGAGTTTAGAGAAGCTTTTATGAAATCTCTAAATAAAGGGTGGTTTTGTCGGGTTTTGACTTGAATTTAGGGTGAAATTGGCAGGCTAAAATTCAGGAAAAACAAATAATCTGTTTTTCCATTGCCATATTAAATCTCGTTTTTCTATTTCTTAAAAAGCCGTGTCAAAGCGCGGCAGCCATCTCTTACTTAATAATTCTATACGTTGGATAGGCAAAACTGACTTTTTCTTCCTTCTCAAAATCATCTAAAATCGCTCTGCAAAGCCTGTCTTGAGTAGCGCGCCTCATCCGGGCTTCTGTTAAATAACGAAGAGTGAGCTCAACCCCGCTGTCTTTAATATTTGCATATACGATGGGCGTTAGTTTTTCATAATAAATCATATAGCGCTTAGTCATATTTTTTATCTTCCGCTTAACTATTGATTCCATCCCTTCAGCTTCTTTTTTTCCATGTTTATTTATTATCTCTTCTGCCTTTTTCCAGTCACTCTCAAAAGTTACCAAAATCTTTATTTCATTCCAGATAAACTCAAACCCTTGATTATAGTTATAATTTTCTTTTTTAAAAACAGCGCTATTAGGAATATTGACGATTCTCCCTGTGCTCTGGTCAGCATCTACCCAGTTTCCTATCTCAAGAAGTGAGGTTTGAAAAAGACGAATATCTATTATATCGCCCTTAACTCCTCCTAACTCAACCCGGTCTCCAGCTTCAAAAGGCCTGCGCATAAGGATAAGAACCCAGCCGGCGGCGCAAAGTATAACTTCCTGTAAAGCTAAAGCGATACCAGCGCCCATAACGCTAAAAAATATAGTTATTGAACTAATATTCTGTAACCATACAAAAATAACAAATATAATTATTAAAAAATTAAGTAGATAAACTACATTTTTTCTTACTACATGTTTTACCTTAATATTCTCAATCCGCCGGTTTACGATACTTACCGCGATAAAAATAAGTAGGTAACCGATAAAAATAATTAATCCTGTTTGCAACAGCTTTTTATATATCAGATTTTGCTTTTGTTTTATCTTTGCCTCTGCCGCGTCTGCTCTTTCCTGAACTAAAGCCAATTCTTCTTCGGCCAATCTGGCTGCTTCTTGAGCCGCCAAGAGTTTTTCTTCAGCAACTTTCACTTTATCTACAGCAGCCTGGGCTTCTTTTTCTTTTTGGCCAACAGCTTTTACGGCCTCTTGAATCTCTTGTTTATCCTTAGAAGTTTCTTTAATGATTACTGCTTCTTTCTTGGCTGTTTCTACCTCCTGAACTTTTAACGCGGCCTTTTTCTTCTCCAGCTCTAAAGATTTACTTTGAATTTCAGCTTCTTTATTTACAGCTTCCTTTTGAGCTTTAGCCTCGTTAGCTTTCTCTTGCACAGCTTTTTCAGCCTTTATTTCCGGTGTTTTACTTTGAGCCCGCGCTTGGGCGAATAACAAAAACGCGCTTAAAAACAAACTAAATATCAAAACAACTTTTCCGCGAAATCTCATAACAACATCCTAAATACTACTACAAAAATATCTCTTAAGAAAATGGCCGTCCCTGTTTTTATCCTTTTTATGCGTCGCTCCAGTTATAATTTGTTTCCAGGAGTAATATGGTCTGAATTAGGGCTAAATGAGAATATCCCTGGGGAAAATTACCGGTCAATCTATGAGAATTTATTTCCAAATCTTCTGAGAGAAGATTAAATTTATTTAAACACTGTAAGATGTTTTTAAACATCTCTCGGCTCTTTTTTTCTTCTCCTATAAGATATAAGGCGTTTATCATCCAAAAAGTACAAACTATGAAAGGATTTTCCGGCTGGCCAAATTCATCTTCTGAGATATAACGAAAAGTAAAGCCGGATCTTGTTAATTCTTCATATGTTTTTTTTACTGTGCTTACTATTTTAGGGTCACTCTTATCAAGAAAACCGTAATGCAGCATCAAGAGATTAGCCGCGTCTAAATCATTACTACCGTAATGCATCGTAAACGAATTCCGCTTTTTATCCCAGCCATTTTTCAGTATATCTTGTTTAATATCAGAAGCTACCTCTAACCATCTTTCCGCGTTGCTGGGCTTTTTGATAAAACGAGCAATTTTCGCGGCTCTATCCATAGCTACCCAGCTCATAACTTTAGAATGAACATAATGCCTTAGTTCTCCTCTACGCTCCCATATTCCATTATCAGGCTCTTTCCATTTCTTTATAACATTATTTGCTAAATCTCTGACAATCGTCCAAATTTCTTCATCTATCGCAATTCTACCCCTTTTATTTGTTATTAAATATGTATATATAGTCTCTATAAGCTGTCCATAGATATCATTTTGCGCCTGTTTGTAGGCATCATTGCCGACTCGCACAGGCTTAGACCCCTCATACCCTGATAAATGGCCTAAAATTCTTTCTGTTAACAATCTCTCGCCGTTTATTCCATACATAACAGCTATATTTTCATGCTTTAACAACCTTCTATTCAATACAAAATTCATGTAACGTTTTGCTGAACGCATATGTCCTATTCTGGTATAAAGATCTACAATCATTGAAGCATCTCTTATCCAGCAGTATCTATAATCCCAATTTCTATCCTTACCAATTATTTCAGGCAGTGATGTTGTCGGCGCGGCAATAACCGCTCCTGAACGCTGATAAGTAAGTAATTTAAGCGTAATAGCTGAACGCACGAATAAATCCTTATATTTGGGCGGAACTTTTGTCCTGTAAACCCAATCCAGCCAGTAAGTCTTTGTTTTTTCATATTCAATGTATATTTTATCGGTATTAACCTCTTGTAGTTTTTCATGATAAGAAAAGAGTAAAAAAGAAGTACCTTTTAATTCTATGGGTTCTGATTTAATTATTTTATTGTAGTCTAAATTGCTATAAAAATAAAAACTCGCGTATTCACCTTTTTTAGATGTGATCTTTAAACAGCCGTTTTCTAAACTAAGTTCACTATCGGAGAAAGCGTAATTTGGTTTTGGTTTTAAGTCAACGCTAATTTTTGGATTCCCGGAAATAAGCAGAATATCCCTGTGAATTTCAGGCGGGCAATAGTATTCTTGTCTTGAAGTAAGAAAACGCGGCATATAATCTCTTAATTCGAAGACTCCGTCTTCTGTAGTAAATATGGTTCTGAGAATCGGTGTGTGAACAACATAATGCTGTTCTATTTTTTTTATATTTACGGCTGATATTTTAAAGTATCCTCCTTTATCTTGATCTAAAATCTTAGCAAAAATAGAAGGTGAATCAAAAAAAGGAAGACACAGCCAATCTATACTGCAATCGCTTGAAATCAAAGCCGCGCTCGTGCAATTGCCTATCATCGCGTAATCGTAATTTTTCATTTTATACCCTTATTAAATTTTATATTTGCCCTTTAACTGCGTCTCAAGATCTTTCATCTCAAGATTAAAAGTATTTTACCACTTTGATAGATTTTTAAAAGGGTAGATTCAGAAAAAGAAAAAAAATTATTGTACGTTATACGGTTGCGTCTAAGAAATACGATTAACGCTTGCTGGATTGACCGAACAAGAATTTGTGTATTAGATAGAACTTAAAGAAGCCTTTATGAAATCTCTAAATAAGGGGTGGGGTTTGTCGGGCTTTGACTTGAATTCAGGGTGAAATTGGCAGGCTATGAAAAAAGGGTGATTTTTTAACTCTATTATTTCAGCTAAATTTCCTTTGGGGTGGGTACCGGAAAAAATCAGGCCGTTTTCTTCCATAACTTTTCTATATTCATTGTTAAATTCATATCTATGCCTATGCCGCTCAAGGATAACTTCCTTTTTGTAGGCTTCGTAAGCTTTTGAGCCTTTTAATAATTTACATTCGTAAGCGCCCAAACGCATACTAGCACCTTTATTTTCAACTCCTTTTTGTTCTTCAAGTAAACTTATTACCGGATCTTTAGTATTCTTATCAAACTCGGTGGAGTTAGCGTTTTTTAAACCGCAAGCGCCCCGAGCAAACTCGACTACCGCGGTTTGCATACCTAAGCATATTCCTAAAAAAGGTATATTTTTTTCCCGGGCAAACTTTATTGCTTTAATTTTGCCCTCAATGCCTCGTGAGCCAAATCCTCCGGGAACGAGAATCCCCTTTACGTTTCCCAGATATTTTGCAACTCCATTTTTTTCAATGTCTTCTGAATCAACTCTCTTAATCAAAAGCTTAACATTATTAGCAATCGCTCCGTGGGTTAAAGATTCGTAAATTGACTTATAAGCATCTTGAAGAGTTATATATTTTCCTACAACCGCGATACAGCTTTCTTTTGAAGAATGTTTCATCTTTTTTAACACCTTATTCTGCCAATCAGCTAAATCCGCGTCTTTGCACTTTAGTTTCAAAAACCTTGTTATTAGCTTATCTAGTCCCTCTTTATACAAACTGACCGGAACTTCATAGATACTTTTTACGTCCATCGCCGAAATAACCGATTCCTTATCTACGTTACAAAAAAGAGCGATTTTTTCCTTAATTTCTTTTGATAAATTTTTCTCGGTCCGGCATAGAATAATTTCCGGGCTAATTCCTATTTCTCTTAAAGTTCCTACGCTATGCTGAGTAGGCTTAGTTTTAATTTCTCCGGCTGACTTTATATAAGGAACCAAAGTTACATGAACATTTATTGAGTAACCCTGGCCTAACTCAAGCTTTAACTGCCTGATAGCTTCTAAAAAAGGTAAACCTTCTATATCCCCTACAGTCCCGCCTATTTCAACTATAACTACATCCACTCTCTGTTCATCAGCAGCCTTTTTTATATTATTTTTTATCTCATCAGTTATGTGAGGAATTATCTGGACAGTCTGGCCTAAATAATCGCCTTTTCTTTCTTTAGATATAACAGAATAATAAATTTTTCCGGTAGTTATATTATTGTCCTTAGTTAGTTCAGCATTAGTAAAACGTTCATAGTGGCCCAAATCTAAATCGGTTTCAGCGCCGTCTTCAGTAACATAGACCTCTCCATGCTGAAAAGGGTTCATTGTTCCGGGATCAACGTTTATATAAGGATCGCACTTAATAATAGTTACTCTTAAACCTTTTGATTCTAATAACTTGCCAATAGCCGCCGAAGCTATCCCTTTACCTAAACTTGAAACTACTCCCCCGGTTACAAAAATGTATTTAGCCATGCCCCTCCTAGCTTCGCTCGCAATGCAAAATTAACAATTAGCAGTTAGTAACTGTCCATTTCTTTATATTTCTTTTCTTTAGTTTTAAATTGCTATCAATGTAAAATTAAAAAAATACTTTAATTCTCTTTCATTTTAAAATACTAATTGCTAAATGCTAATTGATCATTAATCTCTTCTCTTATTTTTCTAACATCGCTTTAGATACTTTCTTAGGTATTTCTATAGGATAATTTCCGCTAAAACAAGCAGTGCAAAAATTTTCTTTTGGCAAAGGTATGGCGGAAAGCATTCCTTCAAGGCTTAAGTACTTTAAACTATCCAATCCAATATAATCTCTTATCCATTCTATACCGCGTTTTGAAGCAATCAATTCTTTTCTAGTGGGAAAATCAATACCGTAGAAACAAGGGTACTTAATTGGCGGACAGCTTACCCCCATATGGACTTCCTTAACTCCGGCGTCGCGTATTGTTTTCACCCGAACCCTACTGGTTGTGCCGCGGACAATAGAATCTTCAATAACCACAATTCTTTTATCTTTTAAAACTTCTTTTATCGGGTTTAACTTAACTTTTACCCGAAAATTTCTGATAAACTGAGACGGCTGGATAAAAGTCCTGCCCACATAATGATTACGTATCATTCCCATTTCAAAAGGAATAGCGGATTTTTCAGCAAACCCTATTGAAGCATATACCCCGGAATCAGGAACCGGCATACATAAATCGCATTTTTTCAAACAATATTCCCGGGCAAGATTTTCACCAAGCTTTTTTCGGGCTAAATAAACGTTCTTACCGAAGATATTACTGTCGGGACGGGCAAAATAAATAAATTCAAAGATACATAAAGAATGTTTTTTCTTGGGAAAAGGCTTAATAGATTCAACCCCTTTTTTACTTATAAAAACGATTTCTCCCGGCTCAATATCGCGAATATATTCGGCTTGTATCAAATCTAAAGCGCAAGTTTCCGAAGCTAACACAAAAGCGCCGTCTAGTTTTCCCAGGCATAATGGCCTAATGCCTTGAGGATCGCGCGCTCCAATAAGTATTCCATTGACCATCAGCACCAGCGAGTAAGCTCCTTGCAAGCGCGATAAGGCCCAAGGCAAACTTTTATAATAATCTTTATCCGGACAGGAAGCAATCAAGTGAGCGATAATTTCCGAATCCATAGTTGTCTGAAAAATAGAACCGCTATCCTCCATACCATCGCGCAGTTTTAAAGTATTGGTAAGGTTGCCATTATGAGCTATTACTATATGGCCATTCCTATGATTAACAAAAAAAGGCTGGATATTCTTTGAAGTGCTTGAGCCGGTGGTTGAATAGCGGACATGCCCGATAGCAGTCCCTCCTTTTAGCGACTTTATAGCTTTCTCGTCAAAGATATCGCCAACTAACCCCATGCCCTTGCGAAGATACAGTTTCTTGCCGTTCCAACTAATAACACCAGCGCTTTCTTCGCCGCGATGCTGAAGAGCGTATAATCCCAAATAAGCAAGCCTGCCCGCTTCTTTATGCCCAAACATTCCAAATATTCCGCACATAGCGCCTCACTTTGTTCAGTCAAATCCGAAATCCGAATATCGAAATCCGAAACAAATTCGAAATTCTAATGTTTAAATTTTCAAAACAGAGAATATCGTTTCGGTCATTTGAATTTTGGTCATTCGGATTTACCCCTCGGCCTTGCTCAGGATGGTGAGCCTGTCGAACCATTTCATATTTCGGATTTCGTGCTTCTGATTTTTACACATTTCGATATTCGAATTTCGAATTTACATTTGTAAATATTCTTGTATAGATTTAACTTCAAAACCGCTTTTCATTACTGACTCTATCCCGTTTACCGCCGCCTGAGCTCCTTGAATGGTGGTAATGC
>JBDRIY010000117.1:0-4209 GCA_043815445.1 Candidatus Omnitrophota bacterium | reverse complement strand
CCCTTTATTGCTTCTATAGCTATCCGCGCTTTAAATTCTTTTGGATACTTTTTCTTTTTCATTTAGGCCTCCTGGTTTTAGTGATTTTATCACATTTTTACACCTTAACCAATGGCCTGAATTTAGGGGAGTATTATACTTCCAAAAAATACCCCGCCGACTTCTTAAGAGCTTTGGAGATTTTAACCAGAGTTTCTATGGATGGTACCGAAGCGCCGGTTTCGTAGCGGGAAATGCTCTTTTGTAAAGTATTAATCTTTTTGGCGAGCTGTTCCTGGGTTAAATCAGCCTCTACGCGGGCCAGTTTAATCTTTTTGCCTAATTTTTTAGCGTCCATATCACCCCTCTTTTAGTAAATTTCTCTCTCTATCTATATATATCTCACACACACACTTTTTCTTGACATTTGTCTATTTTTCGTATATATTATAATCATATTCATCATCATCTTCTTCGTCATCATAATAAGTCTTCTAATAGCGAAAGTCGGCGTCGTGCCGTGCGTGAGAAATCACCTAGCTATAGAAGGCTTATTTTTTTGATATCCAGCCCATTTGACCTATTGTAAAAGTTCTTAGGGTAATTAATGGTATCATATATATCCCAAACAAAACTTACTTTATCCTTAACAAAGTTATAATACCTCATTTCTCCTTTTATAAATACTCTGTGTATTGCCCAGTTCATATAATCTACTACCTGCAAACAAGGCTCGCCTGTCGGCACTTGTGAATATACAGAGGTATTAGACCGGATTTGAATCAAGAACCTTCTTTCAAATGAATTCTTCGCATGCTCTATAGCTTTCTCTAATGGTTCCTGCCTTAACCTTGACCCTCGCTTTGAAAAATAAATATAATTGTTCTCGGACCTATGTAGTACATTTTTAAATAATTTTGAGATGAGGCCATCATAAAATTTGCTTTCACTGCAATTATATTTCCTAAAAATTCCTTCTTTTTTTCTGGCTACTACAAATTGAGATTTAAAGTCTAACCCACCTATACATTTATATACTTCTTGCCTAACCTCCGGACAATCATCTGTAGCATGAAAATGCATTAGTGTTTTCTTTACAGATGGAATATCTTTCAAGTAAGGGTCGTTTTTTATCTTATCTCTTGTTTTTTCTAACTCTTGCCTAATTATTTTTGGCTCAGTTACTTCAATAAAACCTAACATTAATATCTTTGAACAGCCTTCTCTCCCTACTATAAATTCACCGCGTTTATTGTAAAAAGCAGGGTCTCCTGCTTCGTCAACGAAATAATAAACGCTTTTTTTCTTATTATTTTTCATAAAAAACCCCTTGACACAATATACCTTTGGAGGTATAATTTAGACATAGTAAGAATTGCTCTAAAAATGTGAATTATACCTATGAATAGTAATATATACCTCGTTTGTAGTAAAATCAAGAATTTTCTATGAGTTCATCAATCCTTATTCAAGATAAAACAAATACTGTTAAGGTTTCTCCTCCAATTAGTTTAGATTGGGTTGATAACCCCTCTGTTCAGAAGCTATTAGATGTTATTGTTTCTATTCTGGCTGAAGAATATGTTGAGATAGCGAAAAAGAATAAAGATGTGTTTATGGATTATCCGGTCAAGCCGGATAATGACAAGGGGCACGAAGGAGGTTGAATAAAATGAAAGTGGCTATATACGCTCGGTATTCTTCTGAGAATCAGAGTGAAAAGAGTATTGATGATCAAATAAGAGTGTGCAAGCGGTATATTAAGGACAATGATATGATTGTTGATGATGGGCATATTTATATTGATGAGGCTATTTCTGGATCTATTATTAATCGGCCGGGGTTGCAGGCTTTGGAGAAGGCGGCTGAGAATAAGGAGTTTGGGGCTTTGGTGGTAGATGATTTATCTCGGTTGTCTCGGAATAATCATCAAATGCTTACGTTAGTTTTAAAATTTAACTATTTACAGGCAAAGATTATCGCTGTGGCTGATGGTATTAGCACTGATGATGATAACGCTAAATTAGGTATTCATGTCCGGGGGCTTATTAATGAATTGTATCTTGATGATCTTAAGAAAAAGACTATGCGCGGGCTGGAAGGGCAAAAATTAAGAGGGTTTAGCACCGGCGAGAATGTTTACGGCTATCAAAGCCAGCCGGTCGGCGAATTAAAGATGAATAAAAAAGGACGCGCTAAATATGAGGGTATGGTTCACAAAATTAATCCTGATGAAGCCGATATCGTTAAAAGGATTTATAAGGAGTTTATTGAAGGGAAAAGCTTGAATAAAATAGTAGATATTCTGAATAATGATAAAGTTCCCACTAAAAAAAAGGTATTCTGGCGGTTGGAATATATCTACTGTAAGCAGAATCTTAAAAAATGAAAAATATACGGGGCTTTGGATATGGCGAAAATGGAAAGTCATAAGAGACCCTATGAGCGGTAGAAAAAAGCAGTTTATACGGCCAAAAGAAGAGCAAATGCCGATATTTAAGGAAAACTTAGTTATAATTGACAAAGAAACCTGGGATAAAACTGAAAAAAGATGGTCGGAAATTGAAGGAACTTGGCCTTTAAATAAAAGAAACAAAAAAGAAAATATAAAGCGCAAAAGCTATGTTCACTCTCACCCAACCCATCTTCTCGCCGGGCTTATGAAATGTGACTGCTGTGGGGGCGCTATAGTCCTTCTTAGCGGCAAGAACGGCGGCTATTATGGCTGTTACAACGCTAAACGAAAGACTTGCGATAATACTCTAATGGTGCCGCGTAAACTCGCTGAGAAGGATATAATAGAAGGTTTAAAAAGAGCATTAACAACGAAAAATTTAGAGTACGTCTACAAGAATTTAGAGAAGGTTGTGGCTAAAGGGCTTAATGACGTTCCGGAACTTATTAAGAAAAAGAAGCTTCAATACGAAAAAATCTTATCGGAAATGAACAATTACCTTAATTATATTAAAAGCTGAATTCTCAATATCACGAAAGACGGCCGCAAGAGTTTCGTTAAGATTGGGGTTAGTGCGTGCATTTTTCGTTACGTTGACAAAAAGTTCACTAGGTAAAATATAAAAGCCTTTTTCTTTTACAGTGTCAGTACGCCCAAATTCAGCCTTTTTATCGGAAAGCTGAGTATAATCAAAATCCTTAGCACCAGACCGACGCTCATCAGCATTGATGTAATTCGTCAAGTTCTCACTAATAAAACGATAAAAAAGCATCCCAAGCACATATTGCTTAAAATCCCACCCATCTACGCTTCCTCGCAAATCATTGGCAATCTGCCAAATAGTACGATGTAATTCCGTGCGTTCTTGTTCTTTTGAAAATTTAATGTTTTGTGTGTATTTTTTTTCTTGCAGTGACATATTTTCTCCTAAATTCATAATAAAGCTTCATCTGCGAAACTATAATAATTATCATCTCCAATGATAATATGGTCGACTAACTTAATTTCCATCAGCTTTCCGGCAGCGCTCAATTCTTTGGTCATTTCCCTATCTTGAGTACTAGGTTCTACGCCCCCACTCGGATGATTATGCGCACAGATGATGGATGCCGCAAATTTCTGCAATGCGCTATGAATAATCTCCCGCACAATAGGCATTGCATGATTGACCGTGCCAATGACAGTGTCTTCTATGTCAATGATTCGGTTATTGCTATCAAGATGCACAACCTTGAAAACCTCAGTCTTAAAATCCCGTATCTGTGGCATGAGAATATCTACAACATCTTTAGCTGATTTGATTTTTTGTTTCCCGGCGCTTGTTTCATTTTCACGAAATCGCCTACCGATCTCAAGAGCCGCTTGAATATGAGCAATTTTCGCATTTCCAAGACCTTTGAAATCTTTCCAGTCGCGTGCATCTGTATGCGTCATATTGCGAAATGTGCCAAATTTCTTTAACACATCACGAGCAAGATCGATGGCACTCACTCCCGGTGTTCCTGTACGCAAAAGAATTGCAAGAAGCTCTGAGTTACTTTAAACTCCGAGCGCCTTTCTTTAACAGCTTTTCTCTCGGCCGGTCATCCACCGGCCAAGCGTTTATTCCTGATAATTTTTTACTTTTTGTTATTTTCATACCCAATAACCCAATATCCGCCAGCTTTCCGACTTCCACGGCGTTCTACTAATTTCAAATCGACCAGCTTTTTAATCTGCTTTTTAATGGTATCAATAGGTCTTAATAAACCATCAGATAAATCTTTAGCCTGAAT
>JBDRIY010000116.1:0-6990 GCA_043815445.1 Candidatus Omnitrophota bacterium | reverse complement strand
TGGTTTCATATCCCTGAACATAGATATTGTCATATTTGACCGTTCTCCAAAGACGTTCAATGAAGATATTGTCAAATACTCTGCCCCGTCCGTCCATACTTATCCGGATCTTATTATCCAGGAGCTTCTGCGTAAATTCTTTTGATGTAAACTGTGTTCCTTGATCCGAATTGAATATTTCCGGCTTTCCATAGGTAATAGCATCCTCTAAGCATTCAACGCAAAAATCAGCTTCTAAGGTGTTGCTTACCCTCCATGACAGGACATAACGGCTATACCAATCCATGACAGCCGTAAAGTAACAAAATCCTTTAACAAGCTGAATATATGTTATATCCGTACACCAAATTTGATTAGCCCTGATAATGTCTAATCCTTTCAGCAAATACGGATATATTCTGTGCTAAGGGTGTTTACGGCTTAGCTTCGGCTTTGGATAAATTGCCAAAAGATTCATTGAACGCATTATCCGGCGAACCAGCTTTTCTCCAGCCTTATACCCGAAACGGCGCAAATACTTCATCATTTTCAGCGCTCCGCAAGGATCTTTCATAAACTGCCGGTCAATGGCTTTACGCAGCTGAACTTCACAATCGGTATTTTTCTGCTGACAACGGTAATATAAGTTTGAACGATTGACGCTTAATAATTCACATTGCCGGCGAACGCTTATTTTGCCGTTTTCTTTGTCAATGAACAGTTTTCGCTGCCCGAGGCTTATAATCCGAGCTTTTTTTAAAGCCAGTCAATCTCCACCTGGCTTTTTCCAATCCGCTTATAAAGATTGTCTATTAACTGCTTATCATCCGGTTCTTGCTCGTTTTTTCTAATGAATATGCTTGATACATTCTCTTTAAGCCGCTTTTTCCACTGCATTATTAGATTGCTATGGACTTCGTACTCTGAGCTTATCTGCGCTATTGTTTTTTCTCCCTTTATTGCTTCTATAGCTATCCGCGCTTTAAATTCTTTTGGATACTTTTTCTTTTTCATTTAGGCCTCCTGGTTTTAGTGATTTTATCACATTTTTACACCTTAACCAATGGCCTGAATTTAGGGGAGTATTATAGGCGGGTATTGAATCTATTCATGGGCCGTCATCTGGCGGCCTTGAAATAAAGGATAGCGCGGGTAAAGATACTTTTGCTAAAAAGAATTATAAATTTTGTTATGAGGATCCTTTTACAAAAGATGGTGTCTGGGCGGCAGATTCAAACCTATACGGAAAAGTATGGCACTTTAACCCCAAGGTGTTGGAGGATAAACTGCATAATAAAATCAACTTGCAATACGGGTATAAACTTGTGGAAATAGAATCAGAACCGGGAATTTGGCGCTGGATGGTAAAAGTTGAGGATTATTCCGGCCAAGAGCATCTTTTTGAAGCATCAGCTTTGTTAAAGGCATTTAGCAAAGCTCCGCTAAAAGAAGGCCCTTTGTTAAAACAAGTAACTTTTATAGCAAAATATTTTCGAAAACGGGGAGTGCCTACTTTAGCTAGCCGATTCAACCTACCCTCACGTCAAGCATTGACAAACACACAGTATTCTTCCCCAATTCTTGACGCCGGCCATATTCTTTGTATTACGGATAAAAGACATCCTTTATACAAGGTAAGTTGGGATGTTGAATTTGAAACAACTCGCGCCCTAAAGTCTTCGCCGATACGAGAAGAAGATTTCTTGAGAAATCCGTCGAAATTACCAACATATTTAGAAGGGGTAACAGAGACGGGTAGGGAGCTTGACGTGGAATCTTGGGATAGAATTGAAACAGCAATTTGCAGGGTTCTTAATATAGACAAGGATTATTTGCCAATAGTCTTAAATTGGATAATACAGCCGATGCATACTCCCGCGCCGTTTCAAACAATTGGAAAGCTTTTTAACCGGAAGTATTTTTCACCAGGGACATTTTTTGTGGGTGAACGCAGGAAAAGACCTCTGTATCTATACCCGGAAGATAATCTAGGATTACGAAAGTGGGTGCAGAGGCAAGTTAGGGATGAGCTGAAAAGAAAAGAATTAGCCTACCATAATAATTACAGTATATTTGTCGGGGTAAGAGAGATACGTTCGGGAATATCATTGGAAGATTTAGTATATTTAATGCTTTTTTTGCGTTTCCCTGATAGTGTGCCGTTAATGGATAAGATACCTAACCAGATTTATCAAGATGTTTTTATAAAGATTATTTCATGGCTGGTATGGGGTGATCCTAATTTTGATTTTTATGAACATCCTACGGAGCGGGAATTTAATATTAGGATGAATCAGGTCGCGGATTTTATTTTACCGAAATTAGTTAATTTAGCTTTAAAAGAAAAAATAATGATTTCTATTGCAATGGGCCTTGTAGGTTTAGATTTGAAATCAAGAGCTTCAGCTGCTTCCGATATTAATTATGAAAATATTATTTATTATTATCATCCGGAAAAAGCTCAAGAAACGCCGCAGCAAAGATTTCAGAGAATATATAATGAACTTATGGAAAAATCCCGCCAGTCTTTGGCAATTAATTGTTTAGCGAAGTTTAAAAAAGAAGTTATTGAAGCTCAGGAAAAAATATTACTATTGATTTTTCATGATGATTGGTTTGAAACTAAAGCGGATCTCTTGATTATTCAGGATTTGTTAGAAATTAATAAGTATCTTGAAGCTGTGTCAATACCACGCAGTGGAGTGGGGATGATACAGGGCTCAGGCGATGATTGTCGAACGTTTCGGAGTGGTTTCAGATACGGGAATGACGCAACAAGTGATAATTTGGAAATTGTTATCTATCAGCCGGTATATAAAAAATTACTAAAATTTAGGGGAGAGGGCAGGTATAGAATTAGTGAATGGGGGCCTTGCTGGGGGGGCGGTTTCAGGATTGGATCTTAACCGGCTGGTTGCTAATTTGATGTTAAAAAGAACGAAAAAAGTCGTTTTACTGGTAAAAGGAGCGCGTTCCTATGAAATGATTCCGGGGATTAATAAAATTGCTTATTTTCTTTTTGCTGTATGCCGTGAAATAAGTGAATCAGTAACTGGTGTTGACGCTAAAACAGGACTGCCGGTATGCATTCGTCAGGAGCCGGGCTTGCCTTCATTCCAAGGATTTCGCCAAAGGCATACTCGGGAATATCCTTTATATCCTACCAATAGAGTTGGCTGGGCCGCTTCTATGACAACCCGGGAATATCTTACAGCTATTGGCAGTAAACAGTGCTATAAGATTATAAATAAGTTTAATGGAAATCAACTGCGCGCCGCGCGTTGGATTGTCGAACAGTCAACGAAAAAAGGCTTAACTGTCGCGGAGTTTATTCTTAATTCTGCCAGTTCTTCTAATAATGTTAAAATCAAGAAAAAGAATTGGCATTATTTGAGAAATCACAGTTCTTCCCCAACTACTATAGAGGATTTTCTTAAGGCGTTAAATGAAATTTACGAATATTATGTCCGCAAGAATTTAATCATAACAACTCTTTATGAAAAAATTGGCAATAGTAATGGGAAAGAACTCAAATATTTAGAGCGGATAAAGAGTTTTCATAATAGGTTTTCAGGACTGATAAAAAGCATAGAGCAAGAAATTTATATTTGTGCTGAAATTTTATTTGATTCGCAGGGAAATGTATGGAGGATCGAGGGTAATTATAAAGATTAAGCGCTTTTACAAAAGCGTCATAAACCTGTACCGGATCATCTTTTTTGACATAGTCTTCAATACTGGGGGGTAAAAAGGTTATTTGTTCTCTGTTTCCATATCGATATGCCATAGTATTTACTCCTTTTTTAACAAGGTATGATACTTTTTGCTTCGCTTGTTATAGCTTCGCAGGAATTACATTTAATAAGCCTATATTGCTATTTTACCATATGGATAGAGTTAGTTTTAGAGTTTTATTAATTATTTTTATGTTAAAAGATAACTATGAATAACTGGGGTTGCGACACAGTCTGAATGCTTATTTAGTGAACTTTAATTGTAAATGGTTTCAGTTTTGTTGGAAGGGCTTAAGATTTGAGTTGATGATTGGTATTTTTAGTGATAATCTTATTACTGTAAGTGATAATGATAATGTTAAATGGCTTCCTTTCTCAAAGGAGAAAATTTGCGAAGTGTCCGGCATCCGGTATCAGGTATCTGGCATTATCAAGAATGCCGCGCCTGTAGAATATGATTATTTATGGTATAATTTAAATTGAGGAAGTATGAAAAAAGATCAGAAACATTACAAAAAATTCCCTATTAACAAAACATTAATCTGGGATTATGACTTGGAAGGGAAATATGACACTGAAGAATTTAAGAAGTGGTATATCTCCAGGGTATTAAACTGCGGCACCAAAAAGGATATTCGTCAAGTGGGAATAGGTATAATAAGGCAATACTTCCCTAATCTTAATTTGTCTAATAAAATAAGACAATTTTGGGAATGGTATTTTGACTATGCATATACTCACTAATTTTCAAAAAGAAATAATAAAACAGTTATCTCTCACAGTAATTAAAGACACTTTTTTTCTTACCGGAGGGACAGCTTTGTCTGCTTTTTACCTTAAACACCGCTATTCCGAAGATCTTGATTTTTTTACGGAAGTACCGGGCGTGGTAAGCAATGTTTTTCCTCAATTGGAAGCAGTGGGAAAGAAGATACCGATATCTATTGAAGTGAAACGCACCTTTAATACCTTTACAGAAATAGTTATTACCTCAAATAAAACTAAAGAAAGAGTGCTCTTACATTTTGCTCAAGATAGCCCTTATAGGCTAAAGCCGGCTATTTTCAATAAAGAGTATGGGATTTCAGTTGATAATCTTTTAGATATTTCTTGTAATAAATTTTCTGCTCTTTTTGACCGCCATGATATGAAGGATTTTGTAGATATATATTTCATTGATAGAGAAAAGATAAAATTTGAAAAACTTTATTTATCCGCTAAAAAGAAACATTTAGGAATGGATGATTATTGGCTTAGCCAAGCCTTGAGATATATCAATGATTTGACGATTTTGCCAAGAATGATAAAACCAATTGCCTTGAAAGAATTACAAGGTTTTTTTAACAGCAAAATAAAATCTTTAATGGCAGGGCTATAAATCTTTATAAAAAAGTTATGACTTTTAAGCGGGAAAGCCAAAAAAGTGCTTGTTAAAATTTATGAAGATACCGCACCATTTCTTCCTCAAATCTTCAGCAATTCTCATCCAAACCATAATCTGTGTAATCCCTGCCTGCCGGCAGGTGTATTCAACCGCTTAGGCCTACTCGGCCGGTGTAATCAAAAACTTTCTCTATGGAGAAAGTTTTAAAAAAGTTGTTTTATTAATTTAAAAATTCAAAATAGAGTGATATAATATCAATGTAAAATTTTAAACTCTTCCGAGATACTCAGGATTGTCGCGAGTAATTCTTCTAGGTTCCAGTAATAATTTGGGTAAGGGTAAAGGTTAAGAAGCTGATTTGGAAAATTAGGTTAAGGAATTAGTATTTTTTTATAACACTTCACTCTAACCTTGACTCAACTAACCTAATTTAAAGAATTAATGAATTATGTCTCGCTGGGGCCAAAGCGGTGGATGAGGAAGCTATTTACCTCTTCCGTGGCTGGTGGGGATCGGTTTCTTTTTTCCGCCGCTTCCCAGCGGGGCGTTTTATAGCTTAAGTATACTCAAGACTATAAATTAATTTAATATGGCTCAGAAATTCATTGGCGAGTTGTAAGGGATAAGAAACAGCTAAGGCTATATTCGAGCCTACTTGGTAGGCTGTAAATTAATTGACAGGGGGTTGGCGATTGATATAATAAAACAATATTAAAGGTGAAGGGAAAAATGATATATTTAAAATATAATGAGAATGAATTAAAGAAGCTGTGCCGAAAATACGGCTTATCATTGGTAGTTTTGCACGGTTCTTTTGTTAAAGGGACTGCTAATTTTAAAAGTGATATTGATGTAGGAATCCTAGGTGATCCTAAAGTCATAAAGGATAAATATTTTGATATTATAAGAGATTTTTCTTCAATTTTTGGAGATAAATTTGATCCGGTGTTTTTAAATGGAGCTGAGCCGATGATTACTTATCAGGTAGCAATGAACGGCAGGCCTTTATATGAAAAAACAAAGGGATTATTTAATTCTTTTAAAATGTATACTTTAGTTAGATATATGGATACTAAAAAATTTAGATTATTGGAAAAGCAATACATTAAATCAGCAATAAAAAGGCAAAAACATGGTTGATGTAGATTTAATTAGAAGAAAATTATCACGGCTAAATATGTATTTGGAGAAATTAAAGCCTATTTCAAAAAAGAGTTTTAAAGAATACAAGTCTGATTTTTATCTAAAATCCTCTACAGAAAGGCTTATCCAATTAATTGTGGAATGTGCCACAGATGTAAATAGCCACACGGTAGTAGAAATGAATAATAGGCCGCCGGAAGATTACAAATCTTCTTTTATTAAAGCGGCGGAAGTAGGCTTGATATCAAGAGATTTAGCTGAAAGGCTTAAAGGTTCAGGAGGAATGAGAAATATATTAGTTCATGAATATATGGAAATAGATGATGAAAAAGTATATGAAGTTATTCCTGAAGCGATAAAAGATTACCAAGAATACATAAAGCAAGTTGATGGTTTTATTGAGAAATTAGAAAAATAGAAACGTTATGTTTTTCTCCTATGCGGCGGTTTGTTTTAAGGCGGATTTTTTATTCGGTGCCTTTGCTTTTAGGGATAACTTTCCTTACCTTCCTTTTTATTCAAATTGCTCCCGGAGATTTTTTAGATAGTTTAAAGTTAAATCCTCAGGTTTCTAAAGATACTTTAAGGCTTTATGAGCAGAAGTTTCATTTAGATAAGCCTTTGGCTGTTCAGTATTTTACTTGGCTTAAAAATCTTTTAAGAGGAGATTTTGGCTATTCCTTTTCCTATAAAGCTTCGGTTTTAAAAGTTGTGTCTTCGAGGCTTCTTAATACTTTTATCCTTTCTTTA
>JBDRIY010000115.1:0-7855 GCA_043815445.1 Candidatus Omnitrophota bacterium | reverse complement strand
CGTGTTCTTTTTCTTTTATTTGGCTTTGACGCTGAAATATCGCTTGAAAGTATGCACCGATTATGCCGCCAAATCCTAACGCTGTTATTATTGAAATTAATAATTCTTTCATTTTTCTTATTTTATTTTTTCAGATAACATTCAAACTCAGCGGCTTTTGGCCGACGCCGAAAGGCGGCGGGTAAAAGTCCGCTGTAGTGCGTTGTTAGATGTTAATATTTGTTAATGTGCTTCTATGGCAAGATCATCTTTTGTGTAACCAAAAAGGGATAAGACATCTAAACACATTTTTACAATTCCATTCGCACTTAAATTTGTCTCCACGAATATATCGGTATTTTTTATCTTTTCCGGAAGCCTTAATTCGTTTGCGTTTTTAGTAAAATATGGTCTTTTTCTACCTTGAAGCGTGAGTACACGTTCAAAATTATTTCTATGCATGCTACTCATTATATTGCATGATTCTATAAGTATATCCTTCCAAAATCTTACCTCATATCTTGTCCCTTTGAAATTAAATGCCGTAACCGACATTCCGATATAATTTCCGTTTATTTTCATATGGACAGGTGTCTTCGACATTTCTGCTTTCTTTTCTGTCTCTGTTTGATGGGGGGCTGCGATTTTTGAAAAATTCGCAGAAATAAAATTCTCAACCGCAGAGTGTTCTGGCTTATAACCACACAGCTTCTCCGTTGCTTCAGCAAGCAAGTCAACAAGCAATTCATCGGGTTCTGAAATTAACTTGCTCCATGCTTTAGGTAAAGTATCTTTTATGACGTAATTCTTTTGCCTGCTTTTATAAATTGTTTCAGCGTTTGTTATAGCCTTGCCAGAAAGTATATTTTCTTTTGCAAGATAATCTATAAAGTGTCCTATTATTTCTTCAGAGTTTTGGTCATAAATTTCGATTGTGTAAAATTTTCTTTGTTCCCAACTGCCTTCGTGCAATGCCAAATAAAACCACCAAGTAATGCCATTTGTTAAAATTGAAAGTTTTACTCCTTCTTGAAAAGAATAATTTAACAATTGCTCTTGATGCTTTTCTAAATCTTCTCCTATTTTCTTCACTTCAATAAACGCCTTATTTTTATTCGCATGACGCAATGAGAAATCGACTCTTTTTCCTGCAATTGAATATTCAGGGTTAACCTCGTCAATATTAAAGGTATCCCATCCAAGTAAGGATAGAATGCGCAATATAACAGCTTGTTTCGTAGATGCTTCATCAAATGAAACAAGTCTTTTATCGGATTGCAATTGATTTATCAGCAATAAAAGTTTTTCGCGCATATCATCTCCTTTTTTAATTTTTATTTCATCTAACATTGGAACTCAGCTGCCGGAAGCCGTGACCGATGAAATCGGGCGCGGGTAACGGTCAGCTGTAGTGACTGGTTATCAAATTTTATTTTTTAAAAAGATCAAATTGTTTATTAAAGATTGAATCTGTATCAATTTTTTTGTCTATTTTTAGAAATTCAACTAAATATTCTATTGCATATAATACACATATTGTCGAAGTCTGCAGACAAATTTTAGTTATTTACCTGAGGAGACTTTTTTTAAATATACGCTATTGTTTTTATATTGCACAAATCTCAAAGGTGCTTCTCCATGAGTAACAGAAGAAGCAGGGCGATAAAAAATACCATAATTTGTTTTAAAAATTTCTTTAACATCAGATTTTTCTAGTTGCTCAGCGGCATTTTGCGGTCTAATAGTATATTTGATTCTTATGTCCTTTTCTTTTTTATTATTACCATGTTTTTTTCTAAAATATTCTAAGGCTTCTGCCTCTATTTTTTTATAGTGTGTATCATCAAGTATTTTTTCTCCTTCGGGACGCATTGCCATAAACTGTTTTATTTCTTGTACACTAGATAACGCTCTTGAGTGCTGATAAAGCTCTGCTCGATTTTCATGATCTTTTTCAGCAATGAACAGTAAATATGACACATTTTCTAATAAAGAACGCGTTAAAATAGAAGCTTCTTCATCAAGTCCATTTCTGCAAAGTATTATAATGCCTTGCAGAAGCCTAATTGTTTGTGTATACAAAGCGCCACAAAGTTTTTTTGCTCCTTTAGGATAATTATTGATATTTTTTTCTATTATGCTAAGCAAAGATTTGCCTTTAACAAGAGTTTTTTTGGATAGAGAAAAGTACTCTTTGAATTGGCTTTTAATTTTATTTATTTGGTATTTTTTATTCATTTTTTGTTGATAACAATTAATAGACGACAGTCGCAATTTCTTCTTTCAATAAAAAGTATATCATTTGAAGCAGATAAAGGCAAACAAATAATATACTGAAATTTCTTGTGTTTTTGTCCTATTTTATCTATAATAGCATAGAAAAGGACATAGCGGGTTTTATGGTAATGTTGTCTTTGAGGGAGGGGATTGGAGGTTATGGGGTTAAAATCATTGGAAGATTTTCAGCAGTTTCTTGTAGAAAAAGATTTTGCTGATGAAAAACAAGCGCCTTTTTACGCTCACTGGGTGAAACGTTTTTTAAGTTTCAAGGGAGATGGTTCTGTAGATACAAAAAGCAAAATAAATGTTTTTTTAGCCTCCCTAAAAACAGAGGAGCATAAAGAAGATTGGCAATTAACCCAGGCGCGCCAAGCCATAAATCTTTACATCAGCCTTTTTCCCTCATCAGACAAAAAAGAGGAAGAAATAATTTTGGCGCAGATGATAAAGCTTATACGGACGAAACATTATTCCTATAAGACCGAACGCAGTTATGCAGACTGGGTAAAAAGGTTTTTTATTTATCTTAAAGACGTAAAAAAGAAAAATATACATCGGCAGATTTTGGATACAGATGACATAAAAGGTTTTTTGAGCTGGTTAGCGATCAAAAGAAAAGTTTCTTCTTCTACGCAAAATCAGGCGTTTAACGCGTTGTTATTTTTGTTCCGTGAAGTAATATCTATTAAGGTGGGCGATTTGAGTAAAACCGCGCGCGCTAAGCGCGGGGCCAAGCTTCCTGTTGTTTTGACAGTTGAGGAAGTAAAAAAGATATTTGAAGCAGCGGCAGAAAAACATTACTTCCTGTTACAATTATTGTATGGGACAGGCATGCGGTTAATGGAGCTGGCGCGGCTGAGGGTGCAGGATATAGATTTCGGTAATAATACTATTTTTATACGCAGCGCAAAGCAAGATAAAGACCGCGCTACAATGCTGCCCGAGTTTTTAAAAGCCGCGCTGCAAAAACATTTAGAAAAAGTAAAAAAAATCCACGAAGTTGACCTTGCCGCGGGCCATGGCGAAGTGTATTTGCCTGACGCGATTTCGCGTAAATACCGCGGCGCGGGCAGAGAGTGGAAATGGCAGTATGTTTTTCCAACTAAAAGCTTATCTATTGACCCTCGTAGCAATAAGATAAGGCGTCATCATATCAGTGAAAAGCGCGTACAGCGGCTTATGCGCGAAGCGGTATTAAATGCCGGGATAGTTAAAAACGCTACAGCGCATACCTTGCGGCATAGCTTTGCTACTCATCTTTTGCAGAATGGCGTTAATATCCGTGAAGTTCAGGAATTATTAGGCCATAAACATTTAGAAACAACTATGATTTATACACATGTGTTAAGAGATATGTCTAATGCTCCTAAGAGCCCGTTAGATAGCCTTTATGAAAATTTTGTCAGCAAACAAACGGTTTAAGTGTTTTGTAATATAGAATTTGTAATTATTATATTATTATGGAAAAGAATGTCTTTTTAGAATTAGAGTATTTAGGGACTAATTATTTTGGGTTTCAAATGCAGAATAAAATAGGGAAGAAGGAGGTTTCTGTTCAGGAAACCTTGGAAAAAGCTTTAAAAAAGTTATTTAGAAAAAAGATTAGGGTTACTTATTCTTCCCGTACTGATAAAGGGGTGCATGCTAGAGCGGCAGCTGTCAATTTTAAAGTAGATACTAAAATTCCTTTTGAAAATATTAAAAGAGCGCTAAACACATTTTTACCTTCGGATATAAGGGTTAAAAAGGTTAAAAAAGTGCCTTTAGATTTTCACAGCCGGTTTTGGGCAAAGTCAAAGGTTTATCGTTATATAATTCATTGTGCTAAAGAGCCTTCGGTGTTTTGGAGAGATTTTTCATGGCATATTGCTGAGCCGCTTGATTTAGCAAAAATGAATAAGGCTGCTATTAAGCTTATAGGCAGGAGAGATTTTTCTTCATTCGCTAAAGAGGCTAAGAATTATAAAGACTGTAAACGGGAGATGAAAAGCATAGTTATTAAAAAAAAGCCTAATTTTATCTATATTGATATTGAAGCTGATGGGTTTTTAAGGAATATGGCCAGAAATATTATTTCATTTTTAGTTAAAAAAGGCTCAAAAAGATTCAAAATTCCCCATAATAACCATCCTGCCCCGCCTCAGGGGCTGTATTTGTTGAAGGTTAAATATGTGTAGGGACGGGCCGCGCCCGCCCGCCCGTTAATTATAGATTTTTTGGGTAGAAATGGTATAATCTAACAATGAGGAAAATACTGACTTTTTTGCTTATTTTAGGGCTTATTTTACCTTGCGGTTGTCATAGTATACGTAAGAAGTTTACCCGGGAGAAAAAATACAAGAAAGATACTCCTGTTTATGTGGATTTTAAGGACTATTCTTCAGCACCTACTCGTGAAGATTATATGCATTATTACCTTTTTATCCGAGGTTGGCTTGATGAACTGGAGGAAGCTTTACGCAAGGGCGTTAGTTATAAAAGAGAAAAAAGGTCAATAAATGAAGCAATAATGAATTTAGAGCAGATAATTTCTTTTTACAATATAGAAGGCAAAGATATAATTTATCCTTTTTATGAAGAGCTTATAGAGATAAAAAAACAGATAGAAAAAGTTCCCAATATGAGCGAAACAAAAAGTAATCTTCTTAGCCGCAAAATTGAAAGTTTTAAAAGAAGATTTGAGAGAAATTTTAATTACACTGACGCCCAAAAATGGATAAATTAGAGCTTAAAACTTTTATTACCGGCGAACTTCATGATAATTGTTATCTTATTATTGACCAAGAGTCGAAACAATGCTTTATGGTGGATTGCCCCGCGCCTACAGATGAAATCGATAAGTTCATTCAGGCTCAAGGCCTGCAGGTTCTTTTTATCGCCTTAACTCATGCTCATTTTGACCATATTAGCGGTTTGGGTAAGAGTTCTTCTCCTTTTTATGTTCATCCCGAAGATGTTTGTTTGCTTACAGACCCGAGATTAAACGGTTCAGTATTTTTTAGCTCTTTTGTTGTGATCAAAAAAGAACCTTATTTATATGATCAAGAAAAGCCTTTAGAATTTAAAGGGCATATTATTAATGTAATTCATACTCCCGGGCATACTCCTGGTTCAGTATCTTTAAAATTAGATAATTGGCTTTTTAGCGGAGATACTATATTTTTTGATTCGGTAGGAAGGACGGATATCCCTTTGGCCTCTCATGATGTTTTAATCAAAGGTATAAAAGAAAAAATATTAACCTTAGCGCCTCAGACAGTTATTTATCCCGGCCATGGTTCTGCTACAACAGTAGAGAGAGAAAAAAAGCACAATCCTTTTCTAATATAATAAATTATCAATGCAAGCGGAGTGAGGAGGGGAATCAATTTTCAATTTTCAATTTTCAATTATCAATTAGCAGTTAGCATTTTAAAATGAAAAAAAATACGGACAATTCTTGCATTTTGCATTGATAATTGCTAATTGTTAATTTTGTAATGCCGAGCGAAGCGAGGAGAAGGAGAAATGGAAGTATACATAGAAGCCTTCATAGATTATCTTAAGGTTGAAAAAGGATTAGCTTATAATTCTATATATTCTTATAACGAAGATTTGAAAAAATATTTAGGCTATTTGAAAAATCAGGGGATAGAAGATCCTAAAAAAGTAGTTCATAAAAATATTACTGATTTTTTATTTTTTTTACGTAAAACAATATCTCCGGTAAGTATTTCCCGTATACTTTCTACTTTAAGGAGTTTTCATAGGTTTTTATTGCGGGAAAAAATTATTTCCATAGACCCTTCAAATTTGATAGAGACGCCTAAGGTAGATAAAAATATCCCTTCTTTTTTAACTTTTGAAGAGGTAGCAAGGCTTTTAAAAGCCCCGAATTCAAAAAAGATTCAAGGAATAAGAGATAAGGCTATTTTAGAGCTTATATACGCTACAGGTTTACGAGTTTCAGAATTGGCAGGCCTTAAGAGCAGTAATTTGAATTTAGACGTAGGATTTATAAAATGTATGGGTAAGGGCTCTAAAGAAAGAATTGTTCCTTTAGGCAAGGTTGCTGATCATTTCTTGCAAAGGTATCTAACTCAAGCCAGGCCTAAACTTCTTAAAAATAAAATCTCAGGGCGGCTTTTTCTTGCTCAGGGCGGCAGGCCTTTGAGCCGCCAAAGCATTTGGAAAATGATAAAAGCAATGGTGGATAAGACGGATATAAAAAAGAAAGTAAGCCCGCATACCTTAAGGCATTCTTTTGCCACGCATCTCTTAGAAGGAGGCGCTGACTTAAGGAGTGTCCAAGAAATGCTAGGGCATGCAAGCATAACAACCACTCAAATTTATACTCATGTGAATCAGACAAGGTTGAAAAAAATTCATAAACAATTTCATCCCCGCGCGTAAAGCGCATGGCGCAGAGCGCATAGAGCACGGCGCATGGCGCATAGAGCATAATATAGGCAAATAGAGAGTATGGGGAAAGGTAATAATGGTTAATAGATTAAAAGAATTATCACCTCAATTTAAAAAAGTTTTAAAGGTTTCTTCACTACTTGCTGATTCTTTAGGGTTTAAGGTTTATCTTGTCGGAGGTGTAGTTAGGGATTTAATTTTAGGAAAAGAAGTTTTTGATTTGGATATTGTTGTTGAGGGAGACGCGATAACTTTTGCCCGTAAATTAGCTCAAATATTAAAGACTTCTTTTAACCGTCATCAGGCTTTTGGGACTGCGGCAGTGAGTTTTAACGGCCATAAAATTGATTTTGCTACAGCCCGAACCGAGCATTATACTCATTGGGGAGCTTTGCCTAAAGTTAGCCCGGCTACGCTTGAACAAGACCTTTCCCGCCGTGATTTCACTATAAATGCTATGGCCATAAGCTTAAATAAAGCCAGCTACGGTAAGCTTATTGATTTACATAATAGTTTAAGTGATTTACATAAGGGACTCTTAAGAGTTATGCGTAAAAAAAGTTTTTTAGAAGACCCTACTCGTATATTGCGGGCAATAAGATTCGAGCAAAGGTTCAGCTTTAAAGTTGAACAGCAGACTTTTAAATTAATGCGGGAGGCTTTAGCCATGGACGCGCTAAGGCTTGTTACTCTTCATCGTTTAAGAGATGAGATAATTATCATTTTAAAAGAGCCTAAGCCTTACCGTTATATTAAAAGAATTAAAGAACTGGCCGGATTTTCTTTTATTGACAGTAAGCTTAAGCTTAATAAGGATAGTCTTAAACTTATTTTAAGGATTGAAGGGATTATCCGGCGCTATGGCAAGAAATATAAAAAACATGAGGCTACTCAAGTGTGGCTTATATATTTAGCGGCTATGCTCATAAATCTTTCTCAGTCAAGAATTGCTAAAGTTTTTCATGAGTTTGGGTTTAGAAGAGGAGAAAGAGAAGCTGTTTCCATAAAGAAAGGCCTCTATAAAATTAAAAAAATAAATAAATCCGTAGGATTAGCGGTTATTTACCGAGGGCTTAAGCCTTACAGTATAGAGAGCATTATTTTCTTTTACGCTTACTATCCCCTAAAAATTTTAAGAAGAAATATTGATTATTTTTTAGATGAGCTAAAAGATACTGATTTAAGGGTTAGGGGA
>JBDRIY010000114.1:0-5131 GCA_043815445.1 Candidatus Omnitrophota bacterium | reverse complement strand
AGTTAGGGCAGGTTTTCCTGATGAATTTGTTCCTTCAGCTAAAAGAGAAAAATTGTTAAGTATATATAAATTAGACGCTGTTTCAATGGTTAATAGGATAAAAGAATTATTAAGAGAATTTTCGTTTAAAAAATGAAAGTTGAAATAAAAAAAGATAAATGTAAAGGCTGTGAGCTTTGTATTTTTTATTGCCCCGCGAAGGCTCTTGAGCTTTCTCAGGAATTAAATAAAAGGGGAGTTAAATTCGCTAAGCTTAAGCAAGAAGCAAAATGCAGCGGATGCGGGTTTTGTTTTTTAATATGTCCGGATGCTTGTATAGAGATTCTATAGCTTAAAGTTACAAAACAGTTGACAACTGTTTTGTAACTTTAAGGGGGAAAAAATGACTGAAAAAGTATTAATGACTGGCAATGAGGCTATGGCTGAGGCGGCTATAAGGGCAGGCTGTCAGTTTTACTCCGGCTACCCTATTACCCCTCAAAACGAAATTCCGGCTTATATGGCAAGGAGAATGAGGCAGGAAAATAGAGTATTTATTCAAGCTGAAAGCGAGTTGGCGGCGATTAATATGATTTTAGGGGCGGCCTGCGCCGGGTTTCGGACAATGACTTCTTCATCCAGCCCGGGAATTTCTTTAAAACAGGAAGGGATTTCTTATCTATCCGGGTGTCAGCTTCCGGCAGTTATTATTAATGTTATGCGTGCCGGCCCAGGCTTAGGTAATATTTCTTCCAGTCAAAGCGATTATTTTCAGGCAACCAGAGGCGGGGGCCACGGCGATTATTTTAATATTACACTTTGTCCCTGGAGTGTTGAAGAAGCGGCTGAACTGGTTATGCTGGGATTTGATTTAGCTGATTATTACCGTAATCCAGTATTAATTTTAGCTGACGCCATAGTAGGCCAGATGATGGAGCCGGTTAGTTTTCCTTTGAAAAGTAGTTTTAGTAAGGGCCTTCCTTCTAAGGATTGGGCTTTAAACGGTGCTAAGGGCCACTCGCCTAATTCAATACAGTCTTTATTTTTAAAAGAGGGCGTGCTTTGCGAGCATAATGAGATGTTAAGGAAAAAATGGGAAAAAATTCGTGAAAATGAGCAAAAGTATTCTACTTATAAAGTTGAGGATGCTCAAATATTAATTGTAGCTTATGGTTCTCAAGCCAGGATTGCTGTTGAGGCAATAGATATTTTAAGAGAGCAGGGAGTGAAAGCCGGCTTATTCAGGCTGGTTACTGCCTGGCCTTATCCTTGTCAGGCGTTAAAAAATACTGCTAAAGCAGTTAAAAAAGTTTTAGTTGTAGAACAGTCTTTAGGCCAAATGATTGAAGATGTCCGGTTGGCTTTACCGGAAAAAGAAATTAATTTTTTAGGTAAAGCAGGAGGAGGGATACCTTCTATTTCGGAAATTGTAGAAGCAGTGAACAATTTATCAATTATCAATTAGCAATTTAAATTTAGCAATGGGGGAAATTTTTAAATGTTTTAAAATGATAAATGTTAATTGCTAATTTTGTATTGAAAAATTTTTATGAAAAATTTTATTAGAACCCAATCGTTAAAGGATGTTGATACTCATTATTGCGCTGGGTGCGGGCATGGGATTTTGCACCGTTTGGTTGCCGAGGCAATAGATGAATTAGGTGTCCGAGAGAAAACTATAGGTATTGCTCCGGTTGGATGCGCGGTTATTGCTTATGATTATTGGAACTTTGATGTTAGCGAAGCGGCGCACGGAAGAGCGTTGGCTGTCGCAACCGGGATAAAAAGGTGCCTGCCGGATAATGTTGTGTTTACTTATCAAGGAGACGGCGATTTAGCTTCTATTGGCACAGCTGAAACTATTCATGCCGCCAATAGAGGAGAAAATCTAACCTGTATTTTTGTTAATAACGCTTGTTATGGAATGACTGGCGGGCAAATGGCGCCGACAACTCTTATCGGCCAGAAAACAACCACAACTCCTTATGGCCGAGACCCAAAAGCAGGAGAAGGTTGGCCTTTAAAAATAAGTGAGATGCTCGCGGGTTTAAAAGGAGTTTGTTTCGCGGCCCGTTCCTCAGTAACCAGCCCGTTGAAAGTCCGGCAAACTTATGAATATATAAAAAAGGCTTTTGCCAACCAAATAGAGAAAAAAGGTTTTTCCCTGGTAGAAGTATTAAGCCCTTGTCCTACTATTTGGCAAAAAACCCCTATTGAGTCAATGAAGTGGATAGATGAGGAAATGGTTAAGGAGTTTCCTTTGGGAGTAATAAAAGCATAGCGCATGGCGCAGAGGGCAGAGGGCATAGAGCGCGTCAAACATTTTGCTCTTAACGCTATGCGCCATGCACTATGCGCTATGCATTACAATATGAAAATAGAAATCTTAATTTCAGGATTCGGCGGCCAGGGAGTAATGAGTTTAGGAAAGATTTTGGCAAAAGCGGCAATGAAGGAAGGCAGGCACACTACCTATTTTCCTTCTTACGGCGGGGAAATGAGAGGAGGAACCGCTCATTGTTTTGTGAAAGTTTCTGATTCGGCGATAGCATCTCCTTTTGTAGAGCATCCGGATATAGCTGTGATTTTAAACCAGCCTTCCTTAGATAGGTTTAAAGCCCGATTAAAAAAAGGAAGTATTTTAATTCTTAATTCCGACCTTATAAACGATGAATCCGGCATTGAGGCTGTCCGAAAAATTAGCTTGCCTTTAAATAAAATGGCTTTAGAATGCGGTAATAAAAAAACAGCTAACATTATTGCTTTAGGGGTGGTTATTGCTTTAGATTCGGATATTTTAAGAGAAGAAACAGCTATTGAAGTTTTAAAAGAGATGTTTAGTCATAAGGATGTGTTAGAGCAGAATTTGAAAGCTTTTAGCAGAGGAAAAAATTATGAGATTTAGATTCGCGCCTTCGCCTACGGGATATTTGCATATTGGCGGCGCCAGGACCTGTCTTTTTAGCTGGCTTTATGCCCGTAGAGTTGGCGGGCAGTTTGTTTTAAGAATTGAAGATACTGATTTGGCCCGCTCCAAAAAAGAGTATTTGGATGAAATACTGGAAAGTATTAAATGGCTGGGCCTGGATTGGGATGAAATTTATTACCAGTCTCAACGTTTTGATATTTACCGTCAGCAGGCTCAAAAATTAATTGATGAAGGTAAAGCCTGCAAAAAAGAAGGGGCAGTATTTTTTAAATATGATTTTGAAAAAATAGAGATTGATGATTTAGTCAGGGGCAAAATTGTTTTTACTGAGCTGCCTAAAACTGAAGAAGTAATTATAAAAAGCGACGGCTCGCCTACTTATAATTTTTGCTGCTGTGTGGATGACGCTTTAATGAACATAGATTGCGTGGTTAGAGGAGAAGACCACATATCTAATACTCCTAAGCAGGTTTTAATGTCCCAAGGTTTAGGTTTTAAGGTGCCTAAGTTCGCCCATGTTCCTTTGATTTTAGCTCCGGGAGGCGGCCGGCTTTCTAAAAGGCATGGCGCTACTTCTATTCGAGAGTATAAGGAGATGGGATATTTATCAGACGCTATCACAAATTATCTTTTGCTTTTAGGCTGGGCCCCGGGAGAAAACAAGGAAATTATTTCTTTAAACGCGGCTAAAGAGGTTTTTGATATAAAAAATGTTAATAAATCCGGAGCAGTTTTTTCTCTAGATAAGTTAAACTGGATGAATGCTGAATATATAAGAGGTAAGAATTCAGAACAGCTCAGGGACTTAACGCGGGGCTATTTAGAACAGGCCGGAAAAATGCCTCATGGTGTAGATGAAGATTATTTTTTGAAAGTAGTCTCTCTTTTTAAAGAGAGAATTATTACCCTTGCTGATTTTATGGCTTGGGCTAAGTTTTGTTTTAACGATGATTTTGAGTATGCTGAAGAAACAAAAAAGATTTTAGAGGAGAATTTATCGGATAAAATATCTTGTTTGATTGGAAAGTTAAGTAAGATAGAAAATTTTAATCAAGAGGAAATAGAAAAAGAGTTTAGAAAAACCGCCGAAGAACTTGAGGTTAAAGCTAAAGTTTTAGTTCATCCTACAAGGGTAGCTTTAAGCGGAAGAAAAATGGGCCCGGGTTTATTTGAGACCATGGAAGTCTTAGGCAAAGATAAAGTTATAGAAAGGTTAAATAGGCTTGTTGCTTATTGGAATAAATAAAGAAACCTATATGAGGCCCTTCGGGTACTCAGGGTTCAATTCGACTAGAGCTTTTTCTTTGAAAAAGCTAAGTCTCATTGAAATTGGGAGGCAAAGGATGAATAAATTCGCTTTAATATTTATTTTGTTTTTCATAGGATGTTCACCTTTAGAGTTTTGCCGGCTTTTGGGGACTGGCACCAAAGTTTTTAGAGAAAAAGGCAAAATTTATAGCAAGAATTTTGATAAAGATTTTTCTTTTTCTTATGATGAAGTTGTTAAAATCTTAAGAGAGCTGGGAACTAATTATTCGCGCGGGAAAAAAGAAAAGGGTTTTATTATAGTTACTAATTTTGATGACAGCTATAGGTTCTGTACCGAAGCAACAGAAATAGCGGTATTTTTTAAAGAAATAGAAGAAAATAAAACTCAAATAGAAGTAGCTTGCTTAAACCCTTCTTTAGCTGAATACGCCTCCACCCAAATTTTCAATGCCTTAGATGGCAAGCCGATTTATAAATTAGAGAAAATAATAAAAGAAGGCGAAGAAAAAGAAGAAGAATAATCTTTGCCCCGTAGTGTAATCGGTAACACGACTGATTCTGGATCAGTTATTCATGGTTCGAGTCCATGCGGGGCAGCCAACCTTGACGCTCAGGCGAACCAAACCCGCTTGATGCAGTGGGGACTAACGCCTTACAGTTATCTGTAGGGCGTTTTTCATTTTGGGGAGGTTTCCCGGCCTCGATAGCTGGCAGTGTGCAGGAGAGGCTTTCCATGGCAGGCTGGTCGATATACATCTTGATCTCTATCTGATCCTCGCAAACTATTATCTCTTTAATAAGGGCCCTTATTAAAGATTTTTGCGCCTCCGGAGGGGCCTGTTCGATATACTGCATGGCAATCTTGAGGTTCGAGTGCAGGAATTCTCCCGAATGCGCGGCTATTTGAGCGACATTCTTTTTGGCCTGCAGTCTTTCCAGTTCGTCTTCCAGCCT
>JBDRIY010000113.1:0-6069 GCA_043815445.1 Candidatus Omnitrophota bacterium | reverse complement strand
CAATATATCATTATGCCGAATCATTTACATGGTATTATAATTATCAATAAACGGGAGGACGCAAGGCCCTCCCCTACGATTTATGATATTATTTGTTCATTTAAATCAAAATGTACGTTGCTCTGCCCCCTTTTCAACAGTTATTGGGATTTGGCCTTGTCGCAGATTATGGGAACAAACTGCAATAGACTGCGTTACTGCTAGTTGTGAGAAAATACATACCGAAGTTTTCAGAACAAATAATATAGAAGACATAAAAATAAAATATAATCGATTTTTTAATTTAATGCCGGATATCAGAAAAAACAGAAAAAAATAGATAATAATTACAATAAATGGTATAATTTATCTATGATCAGCGAAAAAGATAAGAAAACAATACGGGAATTGTCGGAGAAATATCATGTCAAGAGAGTATTGCTTTTTGGCTCAAGTGCCGACCCTGATAGGGAAGGTCGTGATATCGACCTTGCCGTAGAGGGCATTGATCCTAGGGAATTTTTTGATTATTATGGCGACCTTATGCTAAAGCTATCTAAGCCGATTGATCTGATAGATTTATCTGAAACATCCAAATTCGTAACTTTAGTCAAAAGAGATGGGGTGTCTATCTATGGCTAGTTATAAAGAATGTATTGAAGCTGAATATGAAGCTATAGAAAAAACATTAGCTACCTTACCTAAAAAGCCCCTCTCTCAGCTTTCTGAACTAGAACTTTCAGGCACTGCAATATTGCTTCATAATTTTTATAACGGTGTAGAAAACATATTAAAACAAACACTCAAGAGTCAATCGATTACCTTACCAGATGGCCCATCTTGACATCAAGACCTTATAAATAAAGCTGTAAATGAAAATATAATTTCTGAAAATCTTGCAACAGAAATTAAACGGTACATGGGATTCAGACATTTTGTTTCTCACGGTTATGCGATAAACATAGATCCTGAAAGGCTAACAAAATTAACAAACAACGTTTTAGCAATATTTGAAAAATTCAAAGAAGAAATAAACGAAAACATCTAACAACGCAATCGAGCGGATTTAAAACTGCGCTTTGCTCCGTTTTAAACCGCTCATTTTTTATGTTAGAAATAAAAAGATTAAAAAATAAACCAAAATATGATATAATTAAGCATGAGTCCAACTGTATTCAAAGAAGGAAAATACAGGTTTCATTTCTTTTCTAAGGAAGAATCAAGGATTCATGTTCATGTTATTTCTCCAGAAGGAGAGGCAAAATTTTGGTTAGAACCTATAATCGCGTTGGTAAATTATTCTGGTTTTTCAAAGAAACAGTTAAATTCTTTGCAGAAGATTGTAGAGAGGCGCAAAAATGAAATTATTAAAAAATGGCAAAAACATCTTAAAACCGGAAATAACTAATATTTCTGAACATGGATTTTGGATTTTATTAAAAGACAAGGAATATTTCCTTCCATTCGAAAAATATCCTTGGTTTAAAGATGCTAAAGTATCTTCAATAATTAATGTAAAATTACTGCATAAACATCATTTATATTGGCCAAAATTAGATATTGATTTATCTACAGAAATTTTGGCTAATCCGGAAAAATACCCTTTAATATACAAATAAAAAATTCTAACCAACCACTACAGCGGACGCTAACGCGCCGCTGATTTTTGTGTTAGATTAAAAATAGGGAGAATGATGAAAAAATTAATTTATCTTGTAGCAATATTAATGTTGCCGATAGTTTGTTTCGCAAGTGGGTATTCACTTTCGGAATTAGAAGAAATTATAGATGAATTTGAGGCGATATATATTGTTAAAATAATCGATACAACAAAACAAGAAGAAACTACTGAAAGAGGCGGTGTTTTGACCAAAGTTAATACTTCTTTCCAAATAGAAGAAATTTTAAAAGGAGAGCATGAAAATATTAATAATGCTACATATATTCTTCCACCCTATAGTTCTGTGGATAAGGATGAAAATAGAATAAATAAATGGCTTAAAATCAAAGGATCTGGGATCGAGACTATTATAGAAAAAAATAAATCATATATTATGTATTTTACTAAAAATGGATTGATTCCTCATGATGGAATTTTTAGATTTGAAAGAGTTGATACCCTTGATAAAAAAAATGAAATCATAAAATTATTAAAAAATCTAACCGACTAATCCACCGGATCCGATTCCGCGCCTTCCGGCGTTCCATCAGGCCGGTAATTTTTGTATTATTAATAAAAAATGAAAATATGTTAATTTCATGCTATACTGCAAGCATAAAAGGAGGAAGAAATGAAAATATGTTTTCCGGTTAAATCTGACGAAGGCCTTGATAGCAAAATATATGATCACTTTGGTTCAGCCCCTATTTTTATTATTTTTGACACAGAAACAAAATCAATTGATGCGATAAACAATCAAAATTTAGGCCATACTCACGGCATGTGCAGTCCATTAAAGGCTTTAGACAGCAAAAAAATTGACGCCATTGTTGCCGGTGGAATTGGCGCCGGAGCCATTAATAAACTGAACAGCATAGGCATTAAGGTTTATAGAGCTTTTCAAGGCTCTATTGAATCCAACATTGAATCATTTAAAAACAACACGATGCCTGAAATTACTGCGGCTAATGCCTGCGGCGGCCATACTGGCGGTTGCGGACATTAATTAAAATATCTAATAATTAGCTCTATTGTCAGATTAAAAGCAAATATGAACAAAGCCTGCCCCATATCAAATAAAACCATTAACGGAAAAGCAGCAAGAATAAACGCTATTATTACAGCTATATTTATTGCCTGTTCCCTTATTCCTCCCTATAGATGGATAATAATACTTTTGGCTATTGACTTTTTTATCCGTGGATTTCTCAATAACTCATATAGTTTATTTACTATTCTAAGCCAAAAGATTACTAATATTCTAAAAATGAAACAGAACATTATTAATGCCGGGCCAAAGATTTTTGCCGCTAAAATCGGGTTTGCATTAAGTTTAATAATACCAATTTTTTATGCTTTAAATCTTAGCTTATTGGCTATAATTTTTAGTATAATATTTATGTTATGCGCTATTTTAGAAGCATTATTTGCTTTCTGTATTGGCTGTAAGATATATCCTCTTGTAAGAAAATTTAAAAAAATCTGACCAAGCAATTCAGCTGGCTTTACTCCCCACTGCTTCGCCGCTGCACAAGGCCGCTAATTTTTTCGTTATGCAAAAATATATATAGCCTTTTTTCAGCACCATGAAAAAATCATTCAAAATACTTATCCTTAGAAGCGTCATTTTAATAGGGATAAGTTTTACTTTTTCATATGTTAAAGCTTCCTCCTCTTACGCGATTATCAATACCTACCCCCATAATCCCAGTTTTTTTACTCAAGGATTAGTTTTTGAAGACGGATTTCTGTATGAAGGAACTGGTATTCGGGGAAAATCTGCCTTGTATAAAATAGAATTAGAAACTGGCCGAATTTTAAAAACTCATAAACTGACTGAAGAGTTTTTCGGTGAAGGCATAACTATTTATAAAGATAAAATTATCCAGTTAACCTGGCAGTCTAACACCGGCTTTGTTTATGATAAAAACAGTTTTGAACTGTTAAAAAAGTTTAATTACCCCACTCAAGGTTGGGGAATTACTCACGATAATGAGCATTTAATTATGAGTGACGGCTCCTCCGCTTTATACTTCTTATGCCCTGAAACTTTTAAAGAGGTTAAGCAAATAAAAGTTTACGATGATGGCGGCCCCATAACCCAACTTAATGAATTAGAATATATTAACGGAGAAATTTTTGCCAATATTTTAGGGGCTGAGCGTATCGCGAGAATTTCACCTGAAACAGGGCGGATAATAGGCTGGTTAGAGCTAAAAGGCCTTAAGCCCCAAAGCTCAAATAAGCCCGTAGGCGTTCTTAACGGAATCGCTTACGATAAAAATAGCGGCCGGCTGTTTGTGACCGGAAAACTCTGGCCTCAGATTTTTGAAATTACAGTAAACGAGTAATGGAGTGAAATAAAAAATAACCAAAATGTAATAAAAAAGCGAATCATGACACCAGAATACCAGCGGGAAGGATATCAGGAAAAAAATATATTCAAAAACCTGATAACCTGATATACTAAATAATTAGTTAAACAAGGAGGTGCAATAATGAAAATCGGGAAAGCGGCTTTGGCGGGAATTGTAGTAGGTATCTTACATTTTATTTGGGGAGGAGTAACTTGTGGCTGGTTGTTTAGCTGGGTTTACAAAATAGAACCTACGTGTATCTGGAAATTGCCCCAAGATATACCCTTTATGTTAGCAGCTATCTCCGGTATAGTATTCGCTATCTTGCTTGCTCTTGTTTATGCTATAATCTACAAGAGCCTTCCGGGAAAAGGTATCACTAAAGGCTTATGGTATGGCTTATTCACCTGGTTAGTTGGAGCGCTTCCGGGAAACTTTAGCTTGGGACTGTATACTACAATGGCTTCTCAAGTAATAGTTTACTGGGTAATCATCTTTCTAATTACCAGTCTTTGGTCAGGATTAGCAATAGCGGCTATTTACGGAAAACAGGAATAAAAAATACATTTAAGGTTAAAAATAAAAAAAGGCACAGTACATAATACCGTGCCTTTTTTTATCAAATTCTCCCCTTTGAAAAAAAGGGCCAGGGGGATTTTAAAGATTTTCAGCTATTTGAATAGCGTTTAGAGCCGCGCCTTTGCGCAGATTATCAGCAACACACCAAAGCCAAAAAGAATTTTTATTAAAAGAATCTTGCCGAAGCCTGCAGACAAAAACTTCATCGCTGCCTTCAACCTCAACAGGAAAGCATAAAGAAGTTTTAAGGTATTTTACACCCTCACTCTTATTCAACACCTCTTCCAAATCATTAACTAAGGCTTTCTTTTGAGTGGTAAAATAAATAGCTTCTGAATGCGAAGTAAAAACCGGAACTCTAGCGCAGGTAGCGGAAATTCTTATAGAATTATCACTAAAAATTTTACGGGTTTCATGCACTACTTTCCATTCTTCGCTGGTATAATTGTCTTGGCCAAAACCGCCTATTTGAGGAATAACATTAAAAACAATCTGGTTACTAAAACAAGTTGGTTTTGTTTTTGTTTTCTTATCTATATGGTCAAAGTCAGCACTGCCGTTATTCTTAACTAAATCTTTAGCTTCATCCCAAAGGCTTGCGGCGGCTTTTTTCCCAGCTCCGGAAGTTGCCTGAAAACTGGTTAAAATAATTTGAGTTAACCCGAAATTTTTATAAATTCCGCCTAAGGCGGTTACAGCTTGAATAGTAGTGCAATTAGGATTAGCAATTATGCCCTTATGCGTTTTTACTTTATTCCGGTTAACTTCAGGAACTACTAGAGGAACTCCTTTATTTAAACGAAAATCATTGCCGTTATCAATAACTACCGCTCCCTTTTCAATAAACTTTTGAGCGTAAAGCAGGCTTGCGCCTTGTTCACCTTCAGTCCCGGCAAAAAGAGCAATATCTATACCATCAAAATTCTCTTTTTCTATTGCTTCAACACTATATTTTATCCCTTCAGCCTCTATATCACGCGCGGTCCGGGCAAACACCCTTAAATTATTTACAGGAAATTTTCTTTGCCTCAAAATCTTTAGAATCTCAACCCCTACCGCTCCTACTCCAATCACTGCCACATTATACTTTTTCATTTTTTCTTCTATCACAACCGTATTATCTTATTTAATAACGGACAGGCACAGGGACCTGTCCCTACATATTTTTGTATTTTTTTATTTTCATTCGTGTTACAAATTTTTAACAACCAAATCACCGACTTCAGTAGTTGAATAGCCCATTTTTCCAGCGCCAAGCGTTTTTAATTTCTCGCGGACTACTTTAATAACTGAATTTTCAACAGCTTGAGCGGCTTTTTCCTCTCCTAATTGATTAAGCATCATTGAAAGCGCGCAAATAGCCGCTAAAGGATTAATTACGTTCTTACCGGTGTATTTAGGAGCGCTTCCTCCTATAGGCTCAAACATTGAAACTCCCTGAGGATTAATATTTCCTCCGGCAGCAATACCCATTCCGCCTTGAACCATAGCCCC
>JBDRIY010000112.1:0-3519 GCA_043815445.1 Candidatus Omnitrophota bacterium | reverse complement strand
ATTTTAGTCTGTTTTTGTTATGACCAGAACTAAAGCCAGAAGAAAATCTTTAAAGGGAAAACAGCGGTTTCATTCAAAGGTTTTCCCAAATGAGTCAACGAAAAACTCTTTTTACCCTGTTGGGTAACATTTTCTAATGAGTCAATGGGGTTTTGGCAAGGTAAAGTAAAAATGTCCCTTTTTTAGTAAAGTAGAAATGTCTTATTTTAAATAAAAAAGATAAAGCCGTATTAACTTATTTATTATTCTTGCTAATAAGACGAAAAAATAGCCTCCAGTAATTATGCCCGGTCTTCATAATCTTAAAAGAAGAAAAGCCCATATCCATAGAGCGATTAGCCCAGGAAATAGGAACTTCTTTAACCTTATACCCCATCAAAAGCGGCTTCAAGCCTGTTTCGGCATTAGCGGCAAAATCATCAAATTCTATAGTAAGATTTTCCACCACTTCTCTACGAAGTATCTTTAAATTATTGCTTATGTCTCGACAACGTTTAGCTAAAAAAATATTTACTAAAATATGAAAAGCCCTATTAGCAATAATCTTAGTAAAAGGATAATTTAAAAGAACTGATTGCCGAGAAAAACGTGAGCCTACAGCCACATCAGCTCCAGCAGCAATAGCGTCAAATAAATCTCTCATTTCTGGGATTATATGCTGAAAATCACTGTCCATTATTAAAATATACTCACCTTTTGCCTGGTTAAGGCCATCACGTAAGGCGCGGCCAACACCACAAGGAGGAAGACGTTTTATAACTTTTACGTATTTGTATTCTTTTGCCAAGCTATGGGCAACTTCAGCAGTTTTATCACTTGAATTATCATCAATTATAATAATTTCAAAGATATATTTACTGTAAAAATTGCTCAACCCTCTTATTATAGGCAGCACATTCATTTCCTCATTATGACAAGGAACTACAAATGAAACCTTGCCAAAAAACATTTCATGTTCGGAAAAATCTCTTGAAGGCTGAAGATAATCCTCAGGCGCGGGATTACGGGCCCAAATACATAAATCGCCGGCAAAATTTCGTAAATAAGGGCAATTTTCCATAATAAGGCTCAAATGCTGAACCGGCCATAATAAAAATTTAGGAATAGGCGGATAAAGAAAATCGTATGGCAAAACATTTATATCAGTATAGCCGGTTTTAGACAACACAGAGAATACTTGTAAACGGTTTAATAAAACTGTTGTTGCCGGCCTTTTCCATTGTCTCGGCAACAAGCGCTGGATTAACTTACGCGCGCGATAATAAGGATTCCAGGGATTAGGCTCAAAAAGAAGAAAACATCCGCCCTGCTTAATCAAAGGTTTAATGCCGCGCAAAAAAGTGTCGTAAGTTTCATTATCCAGCGTATGGTGAGCGGTTATATAATCAAATTTTTCTTCTCGCGGCAAATCAGAAAAAGAATCTAAATATATCACCTTGATATTCTTGTCTGTAAATTTTTTTTTCATCTCATCCCGGCGCTCCCGAGAAAAAACAACCGCTGTTATTTCGCATTCACCTCTTGTGGCAATATTTAAAGCTTTGGTAAAACTGCCGTCTCCAGCGCCGATTTCTAAAATTCTCTGCCCGGGAAGAATATGAAAAAGATGGCGCATCATTGAAGCGCGCCAACCCATACGCAATTTTATAAAAGGATCGAAATCCTTCCAATAAACCATTCTCTGGTTTTCCCGCTCTAAAAGTTTAAAGGCTAAACTTTTCAATTTTTTTCAAACTCCTTAACGATTTTTCTTACTTCAAGCTCAGTTTTCTCAATTTTATCGCGGCAAAATTTAATAAGCTCAACCGCTTTTTTAACCTTTAGGGACACATCATCAACATCAATGCTTTCCGCTTCAAGCCCCTCTAGGATACCATTTAACTCATCAACTGCTTCGCTGTATTTTAACACTTTCTTGCTCATTATCCCCCCTTTACTCGGTACTCGTTTCTCGATACTCGATAATTAGATACCGCGTATCTCACAAGCTGTCGCGTATTTATTTATTTTTTGTCTTTACTTTAGACACAAATCTCCCATCAAAAAGCCTTGTCTCTAATTCCTCTCCTATGCCAACATTCTTGATAGATTTTAACGCTTTTTTAGCTTTACCCTTTAGGCCTGATCGGAAAGTTATGGAATAACCCCTTTTTAAAATGTTTTCAGGGTCTAACAGTTTGACTTTATCCTGAAAATTCTTTAAACAAGAGCTATTATTTTCTAAAACTTTATTTGAGTTGAATTTTAAATTTTCAAAAGCTGTGTCAAGCTGATGTTTTCTGTCCGATAAATAAACCTTTGAGCTGTTTAAAATAGTATGTTTTTTCTCAAGAAGCTCCTGATGATGAAAACGAAAATAACGTGATAACACTGAATCTATTTTTATTGTTATATTTTGCAATTTTTTTTTATTACCCTCCACAAAATCCTGAGCTTTCTCAAATATTCTTTGTTCTAAAAAACTTATATTCTCCGCGAACACTCTTACTTTTTCTACTAAAAATTGAGCGGCCTTTGTAGGCGTTTTACAAAAAGTATTAGCGGCCATATCAGCGATAGAGACGTTTATCTGATGCCCCAAGGCGCAAACTATCGGTAAATTTGACAAAGCGATTTCTTCGGCAATTTTTTTATTGTCAAAATAGCTTAAATCCGCGCTTGTGCCTCCGCCGCGGGTAATCACAACCAAATCTAATTCCTGCGGGCTCAAATTGTTAAAAAAACGAAGCGCCTTTATTACATCTTTTTCTACAAGCTCACCCTGCATATGACAATTACAAGCTAAAACCTTAAAGCCAAATCCGCTTAATGTAAGCTCATTAGCAAAATCATGATAAGCCGCGCTATCGCAAGCAGTAATCAAGCCTATCCTTAAGGGAACATCCGGAATATTTACCAGTTTATTCTTATCAAGCAAGCCTTTTTTCTTTAAATCCTCAATTATTTGCTGACGATTCTGAGCAATTTTACCTAAAGTATAAAAAGGATCAACATCAATAGCAATAAGGCTAAGTTTACCGGTTTTCGGATAAAAATCTACTTCGCAAAGAAGCTTAATTTCGATATCATTTTTAAGCTCAAAATCCGAGCCAGCTTCTTTAAAACGATTAAAGATCTGAAATTTCCTTCCGGCAAAAATTATAACAGTCGCTCCAGCATCTACTTGGCTAGTTTCCCGATGTTTTTGGACCAAATTAAGATAAACATGACGCCTATTTCTATCAGCTTTTAGATCCTGAACCTCGCCGCAAACCCAAATATATCCTGAGAATTCACTCTTAATAAGAGCTTTGATAGCCTCATTTAGCTCTAAAATAGTATAAACCCCGTTAGAAATTTTGAAATCGTTACTTTTAGTGGAATCGTTTTGTCTTTTCATTTCAAATCACAACTGTCCAAATTAGCCGAAAGCCAGTTTTAACTGACTATCCGGTGGTTTATCCGATTTTTGATGAAACGGCGCGTTAAGCCAATCCCAAAGATTTCTTCTGGCAAAAAGATTGGTAGGAAGCACCGCAC
>JBDRIY010000111.1:0-2093 GCA_043815445.1 Candidatus Omnitrophota bacterium | reverse complement strand
GATAAAAGTATTGAGGCGGAGGTGAATCGTGATTGGTTACCGTACGAAGATGATGATTGGGGTATTTTTTATAATTCTTCCCCGCTTATAACTCTCTATCCATTTAACAATATTGTTTCCAGCCCGGTTAGCAGGGTGCCTGTGGTCCAGGTGGTGCGCGGTTTTCAACATTTTCTTCAAAAGAGCTGTGCCTGTGGTGATTGTGAATATATTATGAATAAAGTTAATGAAAGTATTAACAGAGTATTGCCTAAATTTACGCGGGAAGGCGCTTTAGCCGAGGATACTCAACTGGTTATTTTTAGGCCGCAAAAAACTGAATTAAGCGGTATAGGAGTTAGGACAGCTGATGATAGCGGAGTTATTATATTGGTTAATCCTTCTCAGGAAAAAGCAGGCTTTAATTTTAGTATTTCCCAAGAACTGTTTAACGGCAGTAAATATGTTCTTAAATTTGCTTTAAGCGGAGAAAAACGCGAAAAAACGCTGATAGCATCGAAGGAAGAGGTTGAGAATTTATTAAAAAGCGTGGAATTTAGCGCTAAAATAGTGGTTGTTTTAAGCTTTGAGCCGATAGTTAATGTTTTAGATAGAGCAAGGGCTGGCGCGGAGGTTAATCCTATATTTATCGGAGATAAGCTTTATCCGGTAGAACTTGAATTTGCTCCGGCGGATAATTATGTCTCTATTTCGCCGCTTTTACAGCAGATATATACTGGATTAGCGGATTATTTAGAAAGATATTGTATTACCGAGCTTGGTTTCGCGGGCAAAAAATGTGAACTTATAGATTTTCTTATTTTTATTAAAAAAAGTTCTGATATTTTTATTAAAAAAGTGGAAAAAGAAAGCCTGGTTAAAACTTTAGAAATATTTTTCTCAGATAAAAGAAAGATAGAGGCATTTTCAAAAGTATGCCGTGATTTAAATAGAGAAGGCCTTTATTTAAAATGGATGGTTAGTATTATTAAGGTTATACTTGAAAAATTGAGTTTTGATTGTTTCGGCTTTTATGAGGAGATTCTTGATAATAGAGAAAATCAGGAAATAGCCGGATTTTGCGCTTTTTTAGAGGGTTTAGCCTGCATAGGAGAGTATTTTAGATTAGGCGGAGCTCAATCTTTAGAGTATTTTTATGTAAATGAGTATAAAAAGCAGCAGGCGCAAATAGCTTTAGGGCAGAGCGTGAATTTTTTAGGAAAAGGGATAGTAAAAGAAATTAAAATAATACAAAAATATTTCACGGAAAAGAATACAATTCCGCGGGAACATTTTTCAGAAAAAGCAGTAATTCCGCGGCCGAAGCAGGCGCGTTTTTTAGAAGAGGATAATACCGGAAAAATAGAGCAGTTTCGCGCCGAAGTTAATATTTCCGGACAAGTAATACAGGATGCTATAGCTGTGATGAAGTGTGAGAAGTATTACGCGGGATTTAATATGTATTGGGATAAAGGCGGGTTTATTAATTATCAGGATCTTTCCGAGGCTTTAGGAAAAAGCTGTATTTTTTGTTTTTCGGTCAATTTAGCTCAGGTAAGCTTTGAAGATATAAAAATGCGCAAGATTTTATACAGTTATATTAAGAATTTTTTATCAAGATATTTGAAAAATGAGATTTATATAGTTTATGCTAAGCTGGGAACGGTTGAATCTGAGCAAGGGTTACTTTTTATTTTAGGAAAATGGCTGGCGCAGTTATCGAACGCGGGCGAAAAAATTTATCCTATTCAGTCATTAACACAGGCGGTTTTACCGGAAGATATTATTATTGACGTTATTCTTGACAGCCCCGAGATTTATATTGATTTATCTGAAAATAAGGAAGAAACCGGCGTTGAGAAATTACAAAAGATTTTTAATGAGGTTTGTTTTCCCAAGCGTATAGAGTATGAGTTTATACGGGAGTTTTTCTTTAAATTGGGCGAGTTAAGAGCTAAATTGGGGTTTGGCGTATTTACGTCTTTAAGAAAACTTAGTTCTAAATTAATAGTTTTTTTCGCGGGTTTACCTGAAAATAAGTTTAAGGATATTTGCTTTGGCGATTTAGATTTGGAAGAAAATGTTATTTGTCTGCCTGTGAGGGTGGATGAAAA
>JBDRIY010000110.1:0-12160 GCA_043815445.1 Candidatus Omnitrophota bacterium | reverse complement strand
TCCAGCTAAAAGCAATATTGAAAGTGGCCGGCTTTTTATTGATCCCCGTTTAGGTTATGGAGAATTTGCTTGCGTGCGGTATAAAGATATTCCTTTAGTTCAAGGAAAAATTCCGGGCGAGCATCCGGTATATCACTTTGGAACCGGCCCAAATTTTAAGGTGTTTTTTGGCCAGAATGGCTTAGAAATCGAAAACATTAATGTGCGGGGCTATAAGCCTATATGGAAACCTCAGGAAAGAGAATTTTCATTGATTTCTAAAGGATTAGACGGTGAGGATGTACCGGAAAAAGATTTTGATTTTCAGAGAGGCAGCTGCCACTTAGATTTACAGAGAGAAATTTCCCTTAAATGCCGTCCCCGTCCTAAGACAGATATTTGCGCCTCGCCAATTTCTCAATCTTTTTACAATTCAATAATGCTTGTTTTCTTTCCTTTATTGTTAGCTCTATATTTATTTAGATTAAATACCAGCCCGCCTGGTGAATTGCCTGTGAAACCTGTCCGCCGCCGCGGATGCTACGCGCAGTGTCTTCTTCTTATCCCTGCCACATCCTCGCTTTGCTCTTCTTCCCCCGCAGTTCCCGTTGATTTAGCCTTTTTGATTGCAGCAGTAATCGTAAGCGGTTTATTGGGGTATTATACGTATATGATACTCCATAAGCCTTTAGGGAGAAACTGGAAGCAAAATAGAGGGTTGTTTGTTTCCGGCGCAAGATACCGCCTAACCGCGTTTCAAGACGAAAGCTCTATGCAATTAATTAGTTTAAATGATATCTCAACAGAATTTTGTATAAAAGTTAATTCTACAATTTCCAGCTCTTCTATAGCAGAAGAGTTATTGTTAATGCCCTTATCAGCCTGGGGATTGCCGCTGTTTTTATCACCGGATAAAGTGCGCGCTCCATTAGCCCCTCATCCCTTATTAATATTATCCGCCTACGCCGGGTATCAGATAATTTTCTTTTTTTGCTGTCACAAAACTTTTTTTAAAGAAAGCGCTAAAAGAGTTTTTATCAGCATAGGTAAGGAGAAAAATGCCTCCAGTTCGTCTATAACTAAAACCTTTATTGTAGAGGATTATTTCTTTAGGCGTTTTAGGAATTCTTTTGGGGTGATGATAGGGATTTTATGGATGGTTTTTATAGTTAGCAGGTCTTTATCGCCGGTTACGATAATATTAGCTTTGGCGGTTATGGCGGTTTCTAAGATTATATTGTTTTTAATATCGCGGCAGATATCTATCTTTATTTTTGGTTTGAAGAATAGAGCTTGTGTTTTTATGAAAGATAAAATGTCTTCTTTTTCATCTTTGTTAATCAGCAGAGAGAATTTTTCTCTATTTAGAACAAATTCTATTTCTTCTAAAATTTCTTCGCTAATAGTTAAAGTAAAATCTTTATTTTTTAAGGATAGCAATAATTTTCGGCAGGTACCTTCGGTTAGCAGTCCCGAAACAACTATGTTAGCGTCAATGACCGCGCGCATTGAATTCTTTCCGGGCTTCTCTTATTTCTCTAGAGATATCTTTCGCCGAAATTTTGTATTTTTTCCGGCGCTGGTCAATATTGGCAAGAATACCGTCTATACGCCTGCCCCAGGTTTCCTTTTTGAGCTCTCTAAAAAGGGCAATCTTATCTTCAATTGGCATTTGCCTTATCAAATTCTTAGCTTTTTTTATATCCAGTTCAAGACTAACTTTACACATAGGTTACATCTCCTTTTTGCCAAATTAACTATACCATTCCTTAGAAACTATGTCAAGAGCAGCCCCAAAGATCGTCAATTAAAACCCGTCAGCGCAAATAAATATTCTTCTTCCTCCTCAATCCTTGACGCCAACCCCGAATCCACCCCCGCCTTATCCTCTTCAAATCCGGGCAAAATCCGGGGACACTTAATTAACAACTCTTTGCCCGAAATTTTCCAATTAAGTGAGCTGTTTCCTGAATTCTTTAGAATAAAATTTAGAGTTATTGATAAAATTGATGCTATAGGATCAAGCCCTATTTCCGAAAATAATAAGAAGAGACTAAAAATTTCAGAATACTCAATAACTGTTTTAGGCCAACAGCCGGCAGGGAAAACTATTCTCAAGCCTGCGGCGATGGCTGTTCACAAGGGCAAAGTATATGTTTTAGACGGGGATGTAGGGCTCAAAATCTTTGATATTGCCGTTAATCAGCGGATAGAACTAGAATTTTCTTCCGCATTTGATTATTGGGCAATAGAAATCGATGGATTATCGGAAATAAAAGGAATAGTTTTCTTAAAAGATATATCAGTCCTTCCCGCGCTTTCAGCTTCTAATTCCGATATGATGGTAATTGCCGGTATAAATTATTGTTGCTGGAGGCATTATGTGAGTTATTTTAACAATAAAGGGCAAAGAGTATTAGGTGAATTCTGTAAGAAAGGCTCAATAGACGACATATGTATAAATTCTAACGGATATATGTGTTTATTAGACAGCCGGCAAAATATAATAAGAATTGATAAGCCGACAGACCCCTTAAGTTATGACTTTGATATCAGAGGAGAAGAAAATGCTCTTTGTATAGCCAGTGATTCCGACAGTAATATCTATATAGGGTACGGTTCAGGCAGAGTAGAAAGATATAACAAAGAAGGAGACTTTGATAAAAGCTGGGTTATTGAAAAAGCAGGAAAATTAATAACAGATATAGAGGTAGATAATAAAGGCAATATATATGTATTAGATGGAATTGAAGCTGTTGCCAGTAAGTTTGATAAAAAAGGTTATTTTTTAGAAACAATCGGAAAAGGCGTTTTACGCCAGCCATTAGAAATAAAAATATTCGATAAAAGTATTTTTATCCTGGATACAGTCCTCAATGATATCTTAATTTTCAAACCTAAAAACGCGCGAAGTTCACCAATATTTTCTCTTGTAAAAAAGAGGACGCTTCTATTTTTCTCCAGCCCAATATTTGATAGTATATATATCCAAATCATAGCTTCTTCCGGCCTGATCAGAGGGCAGCCTTTTTTAGTATCTAATAAAGAGTATATTTCCAGTCCGATTGTTAATTCGCCTCTTGTTACGTATTTTCTTTCTATTTTTATTGTGCTGATTCCTTCCACTCTTTTTTTAATAGCAGTATATCCGACTCTGCGTTTTGACTCAAAAAATAAGTTTTGGAGTATTTTTCGAAAATTAATAGTAGGGGCGGTATTACTTTCTTCCGGCAGTGTTATTTTAAAAAATTCCTTTATGATTTTGTATATATTAAGCGGAAAAAGTTTATTAAACTTAGGCTTAGGTTTATTGATTACAGGAATCATAATAGGCGCAGGTTTAGCAGGTATATTAAAGTATATTATTAGAATTAGAGAAAGAATTATTGAGATGGAGGAATTTACAGCATACATAACCGGTTTTTGTTTGGGAATTTCTATAGAGGGCGTAGAATTTTTAGGGTCAGTGGTATATTTTATAACAGCCGATACATTAGCCGTTAATAAAATAAAGGTAAAAGAATGTGATTGTAGTCAAGATAGAGTATTCGATTTTTTACTGGGATTAGCAAAAGAGTTTAAGGTGTCTTGGATTAAGATGGATCTTGATTTTAGCAGAATAGATTGGTTATCAAAAGAATTCGACGTAGAAATAAAATGCGGCTGTATTTCTGACAGAGATATTTACCTGTCTTTAAATTCCATAAAGAAGATTACTCCGCCAATATCGCTGGTTGAATCATTAACAGGAAAAGCAGTTAAAAAAATAGCGCGCAAAAAAAGCCCTATATTAATAGAATGTAGAATTCATATTATGTCTTCGCCTCGTAAATTTCAGATAATCAAACATTATGTTTCCGGAACGGTTAGTCTAGTTTCTTCTCCGTTAAAGTTCCCCATTGATCTATCACTTTTTTTTATAGCGGCGGTAATAAGCGGTTTATTTGGGTATTGTACGTATATGGTATTTCATAGCCCGCCAGGAGGAAGCTGGAAGCAGGCTCGCAAGGTGATAGAAGATGAAATTTCTCAAAATCCATGGGAAACAGTAAGGCTAAACTATGAAAGGAAAGACAGAAATGCTAATCTTAACCGGATACTATCTTTAGCGGTTGTTTTTATGTTTGCCAGCGCGGCAGGATATCTGCGCTATAAATTAACAGTTTCATATGAGTTCTTCTATGCTTTTATCACGTTTTTCGGTTGGGGGCATTTTAGCGGCATATATATAGCGTATAGAAAAATGTATAAAATTCTGGATGACGCGGGGAAGAAACAGGCGTCAAGCAGTATTAGTATTTCTCAAGTCTCATTAGAAAATGAAATTTGGGCTAAATTTCCCGATTTAGCAACAACTAATCCTAAGGCAATTCGCCTAATAAAGAAAATACTTCAAGAAGCGTATAATACAGGAAGTTATATCTTTTTATTCCACAATCCTCATGATAGCTGTTTCATTAAGGTCGAAAAAGACCCTTTTTCAGCCTCTCCGGTAAAGAATTCTATATTCGGTGGTTTAAAAAAATTCCCGTTTATTATTTACGAAGCAGTAGCTTTTTTCGGCGCTTTCCTTGGGGATATGAGAGTTCGATTAAAAGGATTATTTTCATTTAATCGAAGAGGCGGAATGTGCTTGGTAGAAGGGTTTAAAGTAATAGAGTTGTCTGATACCGCATCTCCAGAAGAAATATTAATGATAGCCAAACAAGGAAAAGGAGTGTTTATTGATAGTTTGACGATTAATTACTCCTCTTGGTTAAACCGTTCAGCAGGGCCGTTAAACTCCGATACAATTCCAGTATTATTCGCTGAAGGAGAAATTTGCAATGGCTGGCTTTGTACGGCAAATAATGTTCCGATTAACAAAATAATAAATGGTATTGCTGTAGAGTATGGTATTGGCAGTATGCTTGTCGTGATTTGTAATGAAGATAATGGCGGTAGATTAGGGCAAGTAAATATTGACGTTATATACCCTACGGGATGGTGTTTTATGGACCCAAAAAATATTCCTATTAGAGTTGATGTTGTTGGAGGAGATTGGGTTAGTGTAAAAGCTGTAGAAAAGGGGACGCTTCTATTTTCTTTATCAAAAGAAAAGAACTCCAGCCCTCTTAGAATCCCCGTCAGCGCAGTATCAGCAGATACACGGTATTCTTCCTCCCCAATCCTTGACGGTCACGGTGTTTATCGCATTACGGATGAAAGTGATCCTTTATATAAGGTAAGCTGGGATGTTAAAAGGGCTTTTGAGCCGGCGGTAAAGGAGATAAAAAATAATAATGATTTATTTATCTATAGTAGAAAGCCACAAAAATACATTATTGACATTACCCAGGGACAAGACCCTAAAAGATACTCTTTAGCCTGCTACAGGCTTGAAACAAACCGCGTCCCAAACTCTTCGCCGGTGTGGGATAAAGCTAAATCTCCCCTTACTGCATCTTCTCCTACAAAATGGAGGAATCTTAAAGAATATATTAAGCGTATTTTGACTGGCAAATTTAAACTTGCTCAGGCCGCTAGTGAATATAACTGTATTTTATCGCGGGATTATTCTAAAGAGGTTAAAGACATGGTAGGTTTTTGCCCGATTATTGACTATCGGGTTAATGGGGATATAAATTGGCAAAAAGTAATATATACATGCAGAGCTTATAGGTTATTAAAAATGATGGGGTTATCTGTTTTGAAATGTAAAGTAAAAAGGGGGACGCTTCTATTTTCCAAAATCCCTGAAAACACTAGCGATTTTGCAGGTAAATTAAATAAAACAGCCGTTGTCTCTATTCTTGTAAAAATAACCAGCCCTCAGGGTGAATTACTTACAATTTACAGCCCGCATTTTTGTCTTACCCCTGCCATATCCTTGCCTTGTAAATCCTCAATAATCAAGAGCTCTATCCTTGGAAGTCTAAATTATAATTATTCTTCGCCGGTTAGGGAATTTATCGATTGTTTGAATGAAATTTATCCGTTTTTACTTAAGCATGTTATTGGGCTGGAGCGTATTTATTATCTCGCGAATGTGAAACATTGGCCGTATTATTTTTTTGGAATACGGGATGAAGTTCTAAAGCGGTATGTATTGTTATATAAAGAACTCGAACCTGTTTTAAAAAACTTTGCTACTCAAAGCATCTTTGGAGATGTTGCGTTTACTCCAGAAGGCGGATCCTGTTTGATTTTCGGGGAACCTAATATTGGGAAAACATCAGTTTCTTTAGCTTTAAAGGAGCAATATAAATTTGGTATTGGTTGTCAGGATGATATTCGTTTATTGGTTAGCGAAACAGATTTATTTGCCGGGCCAGAACAATCAAGTCCCAGGTGGATAACTTTAAAGCATTCTCCTTCTCAGCCAATTGAAAATACCCCTATAAATAGGTTGGCTGCGGTTAAGGTTATAATTTCTATTGTAGAGGGCTATGAACTTTTGTGTGTTAAGCAAAAAAGCTTTATTTTAGCGAAGGTGTTAGCGCCTGCCGCGGTAAAGCCTGTTGTGGAACGTTTATTAGATAGTGTTATAAAAAAGAATAATATTTGTGTCATAAAAGTTTTAATGCCGCGATTATCGGATTTAAAAGATAAAGCGCAGGGTATTGTTGATGCGGCGGCAGGCCAAATAGTAAAGCTCATAGATGGCGCGAGTTCTTGCGTTAAGGAAAAACCGGAACAGACACCTTATTATCAAGCTAAAGTTTATAGTTCTTCGATGGAAGGTAATTTATTCATAGTTAGGTGTGTGTCCCCGAATTCCTCCCCGAATTCCACAATAATTCGTAAAGAACGCTCCAATAGTATTATTACGGATTCCTTAAGTAGTAAAAATTTTCTTTTGCATTTAGGAAAAGGCAGGCATAAGTGGACTTTAGAAGAGGTGTGTTATTTTTTAAAAAACCCTCCTTTAGAGATTACTAATCCAGGAAATTCTCTTCAGTGGCTACGCTCTCCTTATTCAGGTGTTGTAATGTCTAAAGTTTCAAGAGAATTCGGCTGGTATCCTCTTTTAGAAAAGGCAGGGATTGAGCCTGTTAAAAGAAAAGCATCCTGGAAAGGGATAAAATCAGGGTGGGATAAAATAAAGCGTATTTTACCTGATATTAGAATAGCAAATGATGAAATTATCTCTGAATGTAGAGAATTTACCCAGAATGAGGCTGTAGCGCTTCTTAAAATGGCGGTAGAAGATCATAGCTTAGAAGCTAAGAAAACACTTCTGGTAATGAATATTGTTTATGTAAAAAGTATCGCCGCAGAGCTTATTCGTAATAACCCTAAATTTAAAAATCAGCTTGAGGATTTAATACATATCGGCCTTTGCGGAGTTAAAGGGAAATTAGGGGGTATTGACCGTGCTATTGAAATTTGGGATGAAAAAAGGCATAAAAAATATAAATGTAAGATAAAAAATTACTTTGGAAAATGCGCAAAAAATACGATGATCAGATTTATTCAGAATGAGAATAAAAGATCAAAACATACAAATCAAAAGGAGGAGCGTAGAGCAACGAAGATAAGAATAGGAAATACCCTTAAAGAAATTTTGTTAAATAAGGCGTTAAAATACGCGTATTCAAACAATATGGAGGAAATAAAGAAAGCCTTAGAAGAAAAAATAGATAAAAAATTTAAATATAAACTAAAAAAAGTTAACAGAAATACAAAAATTCTTTTTATGTATATTTTTGAAGAGAAAACGCCAAAAGAACTTAAAATATATTGGAATTTAAGCCAGATTATGATTAGTTATATATTACGCAGGTATATTACCGCCCCTGAAGAAATACTTGAAGAAGATTATGGCGTTGGGGCAGAAGAGCTCTTTAGAAAAAAAAGGAAGAAAAGTCCCAGGCTTGAAGCGGATACAATAAGAGATTCTTTAATAAAAACTATAAAAGAAAAGGGTATCTCTTGGAAAGATGCAAAAAGAACAATGGATGAGGTATCTTTGCGGCGCGATAATTATTCTGAATATACAATGTATTTTTGGCTTTGGTTGTCGGGAACGAGCATAGCGGATATTTCAAAAAATTTAGAAATTAAACGCGCTATTATATATAGAGCTGTTAATAGCAAGCGTAGGAGGCTTCAGTTACTGCTTAAAACGCAAAGTATAAGTTATAGATTTTGTAGCCAAAAATTCCTCCCATTATTTAAATCAGAACAGATTAAGGAACAAGTTAAAATTGTTACTTCCGCGCGCGCGAGCGATCATTCAGATAAAAATAAAGATAACTCCGGCGATAATTATTCCAGCTCGCCAGCCGTAATAACTCTAAAAGTTTCTGCCAAAGACTGGTATCGCAAGACTGATAGCGAATTAGATATATGCGTGGATATTAGATTTACGCGATCGACAACAAATATAGATTTTAAAAAGCCGAGATCCTATGTTATCGGTAAAAGCACTAAAGAGAAAATTCAGAAATTTCGCGGCGATATGGAGAAACATCAAGGGGGTAAGGTTGGCGAAACCCTGCCAGAATTAGCTGAATTATACTGCCTTTCCGTAAATACCATCAGCGAAATTCTTCATAATCTTTGTATTCTTTCTAAAGGTAATTGGCCGGCTAAAAGTAAAAAAGAAGTAGAAAAAACCAGAGATGGTTTTATCGGTAGAGCCTTATTACAAGGAAGGGATCTTAAAAGCATTAATTTCGTGAAGGAGAATGAAATTCTTTACAGAGAAGCTCGTAAGCAAGGTGTTTATTTGCCGCTAAAAACGGCCCATAAGAGAATGTATCTGCTTTTTGGGTTTGATATTCCGCAGGATGAAGCTTATGAATTTATGATTACGGATGTAAGGTTAAAGGAGGCGTGGCGCAGGTTAAAAGGAAAATATCATCCCGATCGCGCCGGGAGAAATGAAAGAAAAAGATTACTATTTGATGCTTGGTTTAAACATGCAAATTTTGCTTATAATAGGCTTCAGCAAAGAAGAGCATATCAGAAGAAAACAGGTACAGCCTATTTTCCCGGCATAGGATTAAGAAGATTGTCAGAGCCAAAATCCGCGTCAATCATTTCTTCCCCTACCGCCTCGCCGATAACTTCTCTCAGCCCAACCTCTTTAATTGCTTTGGCCCTGGGTATGTTGATTGGATATTACCAAGATGAAATTCCTTTCATTTTAAACAGAATCCGAAAAGAATTATCTGAGCTTAAAAGAACTATTCATCAGGGCTTAAAGATAAAAATAAAGAAATATCTGACAAATTCAGATAAAAATAGAGATAACTCCGGCGATGATAATTCCAGCTCTCCGGTTAAAGTATATCAAAAGAACGCTTCTGATTTAAAACAAGCCAGGTTTTTGCATCCTTATGCGGGGTTATTGAATAATTTTCTTCAGGATATACCTATTGTTCAAAGCGCTAAAAGGCTGGAAATGGAAATAAGGCTCAGAGTATTATCTCAGATATTAATAGGAGTAGACCGGCTGACAGATGGGGTTGTAAGAAGTGACTATGAAATAGAGCTTGAATTTGGCAAGGTTGCCGGCGAAACGATAACTATTATGTTAAGAATAAGTATAGATATAGCTAAAGGCGAAGTTTGTCTTGTTACAAGAGGAAATCCTGTTCCCAAATTACTGGTTAATATTGATAAGACAAATATAGGCCGTTGGGTAAGCGTAAAGGATCTAAAGGTTTTCGAGGATGGTAGAGCAGTTAATTTAATTGATTACATTGAAAAAAGCTTTTCTGTATTTAAAGGGTTAAAACAGCAGTCTTTAGAGTTTGAGTATGCGTTTGAAATAGGATTGAATAAAAGGGGTAAACTTGTTTGTTTGCCGTTATGCGAGGGGAGAAAAGCAATTAAAGGGATAATATTTCGAAGAATCAATAATCAATTGGAACGCACAGCAACATACATCAAGGAAGAGATAATAGAAGACGAGGCAAGAAGCGTTAAAGATATTTTTGATACTATGGAGAGAGCTTTGCTTGAAAGAGAATTGATAACTGGACATTCGCACGGTTTTAAGAATCCTGACGAACTTGGTAAAGAAGACACTTTAAATCTTTTTCGCCAAACTATAGTAAAGAAATTCTGTATTTTAGAGTTAATTATTTCTAAATGCCCTGCTGGAGGATATTTTATTAAAGCCATTAGAGTAAAGGATAAGACTAAAGAAAATCAGCTTAAGGGCGTAGACGCTTTTGCTCTATTAGGCCGCCGCTTTGATTTAGACAGCTTTGTGGAAAAAGTATTAAAGTCTCCTTCCGAATATTTAGATATTATTGAGGGGAAATTGGAGTTAATAGAGATAAAACTTGGAAACAGCTCTCCGGTAAAAATAACCAGCCCGCAGCCTGTCTTTGCCGCCTCGCCGGTTGAGGGAATAGAGAAGAAAGCACAAGTATATGAATTATTTATGGCTTATTGGAAAGTAAAGAAAAAAGTAATAGCTACATTGGCTAAAGCTCTCCAAGCGGCAAAAGATAATGATCCTAATGTTTACATATTTCTTGCTAAAGATTATAAAAAACTGCGGAGAGAATGGCTGGAAGTAAGTAAAGAGCTTTTGAAGTTTATAAGTGTGAGAAAGTCCGAGAAAAATGCGTTGTTAGTGGCAGTGTATAATTTAGCGTTAGAAGATATTTGCAGATTGATGAAAAAAGAGTACTTTGGGCCTGAACTTATACTTTACGGTGATTACTGGTTTGGAGAAGTTATTATCGCGACCTGTGATGAGGTATTGAGGGCACATAAAACGTTCACTCAAAAGGAAAGGAATACAATCAGACAATCTGCAGGTAAATTGCTTGCTATAGTAGGTGAAATAAAACAAGAAATTGATATCCGTGATTTAAAGAAAAAGACTGTCGGTAATATCTTTTTTGCTAATTTAGAAACGCTTTTGCCAGCAGAACTTTACTCTTTTAAAAATAACCCAAAGGAAGCGCTACAGATTATATGTGTGAAATTAGGCGTATTTGCCGGCAAGAGAGAGTTGAATGTTGATTATGGCGCTATTACAGCGCACCGTGTAAGTAAAAATGGCAAAGTTTTAGATGAGATAGAAACATTTTTATTTTATTGGGACAATAAATCCAGTTATTTTGAAGCAGTATGCCTCCATGAGATATATCACCAGCTTGTCCTTAATAGTATTTTATGTTTATTTGATAGAGAGAATGAGCTAATTCCCTGGGCTCTTTTTGGAACAAAACTCTTGCTGGGAAAAGGAAGAGTGCCGAAAGAGTATTGTAAATTTATTGTAATAGGGGAAAAATTACAAAATGAAAAAATACTTTTACCCCAGACACTTAAATCTGTAGTTACGCAGAGTAAAGAGTACGAGATATTACTGTCTTCATGGGAAAGAGATAAGGAAATTTTACTAAATATAACTTGTGGTTTTACCTTAGCCGGATATTTCAAGAAAGAAAAAAAACCTATAAAAGGCCTTATTGAATATGGTGAAATATACTTTTCTAAGAAAAACACGAGCCGAATAAAAAAGGGAAACGAATCTGAATTCAGTTCGCCTGTTGCCTCGCCGATAGAGAAGGATGAAAAGGATGCAAGATTTATTCTCTTTGCGGAAGACAATAGGCAATTAAGGCGCCGATATAAAGAATTATTAGAGGGATGGGGCTATAAAGTAATGACAGCAAAGAATGGTTTAGAAGCTTGGAACCTTTTTAGTACTCAGGGACACAAATTTTCTCTGGTAATTACTGATTTGGATATGCCGTGTATGACAGGCGAAGAGCTCATAACAAATATTAGGCAACGTCTACCGCAAACCAAGATTCTTGCGTTAATAGCGCGAGGATATGCCGGCGATTTCGAAAATAGCCCAGATTATTTTCTGTCTAAATATAAATTTGAGTCAAATTCCGGCCTGTTGAAAGAGATTGTTTTAAAGCGTTTTGGAATAGAACCAGAATCCATCTCTTCGCCGATGACACGTGAAGACTTTGAAAACAAGATCGGGAAAATAGGGACAAAAATAGGGACAGCGACCGTTTTAGAAGCGAGCATATTTCGAAAAAACGGTCGCTGTCCCTATTTTTTCATTAGGCGCTTTGATGTTATTGCCGTTAAATACGGCGCTGTATATTTTGACAAAAAGATTAAACAGCCGGCAACAGCATGGATTGAGTTAGATCCAGCTAAAAGCAATATTGAAAGTGGCCGGCTTTTTATTGATCCCCGTTTAGGTTAT
>JBDRIY010000109.1:0-8548 GCA_043815445.1 Candidatus Omnitrophota bacterium | reverse complement strand
AACTTGGATAGTTACCGATAACAGCGGCACAAATTATGAATATAATTATAATGTAAGTAACCTTAATTACTATTTAACTAAGATAACTGATACTCACAATAATTATGTAGATATTACTTATTTCTCAAGTGATAATGTCGGCTATATTAATGAAATAGTATATACAAAGGGAAATGGATTAAGTAAATTTAGAACAATAAAGTTTTTATATGAAGGTAGAGCCGATAATTATCCTGATAATTCTACCGGCAAAACAGTTAAGTATAATAACAGGGTTAATTATATTGATATAAAAGTTGATGGGTATTTATACAAAAAATATGATTTCAGCTATAACTATGCCCCTATTTCCGGCAAAAGCCTGCTTGCTCAAGTTGATGAAATAGGTAAAGATGGCGTTTCCCGCCTTACTCTTGCTAAATTTGATTACATTAACAATACTATTAGTTTTTCATCTCAGAAAGATATCCCTAGTCCCTCACCTTGGGATATAAGTGACAGAGCTATCAGGATTGGAGATGTAAACGGTGATGGTTATCCGGATTTATTTTTAATGGATAGCATGGTTATTAAAGTTGCTTTAAGCAATAATTCCGGCTGGGGCGAAATTAAAGAGTATGACAAAAATGGATTCCGTAAAGCTGATAACACTAATGACTCAGGTATACAATTAGGTGATGTAAATGGTGATGGTAAGGATGATATTATTAGGAGCAGAGGGTATTCTGTTACCCGCGTTCAATTTTATGTTGCCTACAACAATGGCAATGGTTGGGACGTTCCGGTATTAATTGAAAATACACGCCAATGGTCAATGTTTTATAATTTGGGTTATGAGTATAATCAGCTGGCTTATGTTAATAATGATAAATATCTTGATATCGTTCATTCCGAGCTTGATAGTTTAAGCTTGAAAGCTGAGTATTCTGTTTGTTATGGTAATAGCCAAGGATGGGATGATCCTGTGGAGGAATTAAACGATCTGCCATTTAATTTTCGCTTAGGGAGTTATAGAATCGACAAAGGCGCTACCCCTTATTTTTGCGGAACTCGTTTAGTAGATATTAATGGAGACGGATTGGCAGATATGATTAGCAGTTACTGGAACACTCGGACTGATGAATTTCACTTTTATTATATTTTAGCTGACGGCTCAGGATGGAATGGTGTGATTCAGGAATTGCCTGCCTCGCTTGCATTTAATGTGCAGTGGAGCGTGACTAAAGTCTTTGATATAAATAGAGACGGATTTCCAGATATAATAAGCGGCAGAGAGTATGATATGAAGGTAGAGTATCACTGCTATTTTGGAAATGGCAAAGGTTTTGGTGAAGAACAGGTGCTTGAGAGTTTTCCTCCCTGGACCAGCACCAGCCGGGGGGTTTTATTTGTTGACTGTGATAAGGACGGAATAGTTGATTGTCTTAATGTCAGAGATAATAAATTTGTTTCTTGCAATTTAGACTCGCCTCAAGATGATTTATTAAAAGAAGTGACTAACCGTTACGGCGGAAAAACTACTTTTAACTATAAAAGCCCTTATAAAATAGGCGGGACAGTATTTCCTTTTTCTTTAGCTGTTTTAGAATCTACTACTGTTGACGCCGGAACAAGCGCTTCGCCCGCGGGAACCACAAAGTATTATTATGAAAATGGCTCTTATGATATAGAAAATAGGATATTTCGGGGATTTGGACACGTGAAAGTTACTGATCCTTTAAATTTTGACAACCATATGTATTTTCATCAGGATGATTCTAAATTAGGAAAAGTTAAAAAGCAGGAAAATTCTATTCAGAAAACTGTTTATACTTATCAAGCAGACAGCTCCGCGCCTTATTTTACTCCGGTTATCCAAATTGAAGAATACATTGATTCTAAGTGCGCGAAAACTTGTTATGAATATGATAATTATGGCAATGTTACCAAGGCAATTTATTATGGAGATAAGGATTCTGGCGGAGATGAAAAATGTGTTTTAACTGATTATGCCTTAAACCCCTCAAATTGGATAGTAAGCCTGGCTTCTCAAGAAAGAATTTTCTCCGGCACTGCTGGTTCAGGGACTCCTATAAGCCAGGCTTTGTATTTTTACGATAATAATCCCAGCCATACTTCTTTACCGATAAAAGGTGATTTAACTAAAGTAAAGCAATACCTTAATACCGGAAATAGCTATATTCAAGCTTCCTCAGTTTATGATAGTTACGGCAATGAGATTAAAAAGATTGACCCTAAGGGCAATGAAACAGTTATAGAATACGACACAGCTTACCATACCTTTCCCAGCATTATAACTAACGCTAAAGGGCATAAAGAGAGGAATAATTACTATGGGCCGTCAGATACAAAAGGCCTTTTTGGCCAGCTAAAAGAGAAAATTGGCCCTAACAATAATAAAACTACATTTGAATACGATACTTTCGGCAGAAAAACTAAAGTTATCAGCCCTTATGATACTGCATCAGCATACGGCTCGCAAGTTTATGAATATGGAATAGCCGGCCCGGGAGAAAATTATATTTTAACCCGGACTACGGAACAAAGCGGCACAAGCAACCATCATATCAAAATGGATATTCTTGACGGCTTTGAAAAAGTTATTCAAACTTCTCAGGAATCAGAAAATGAACAAACCTACAGTTATACCTCTACAATTTTTAATAAGCGTTCAGAGGCAGAAAAAGTTTCCCTACCCTATTTTAAAGATGGAGGATTAAGAACTTCTTATCTAACTCCGGATGCCTCTATAAAATGGACAGAAAATACTTATGATGCTTTAGGAAGAATTACTAAAGTTACTAAACCGGATAATACCAATATTAGTAATTCTTACAGTGGCTGGACAACTACTATTACTGATGAGGATAGCCATCGTAAGATATTTGAAAAAGACGCTTACGGCCGGCCGGCTGAAGTTAAGGAAGAAAATAAAGGCCAAACTTATGTTACTAAATATTCTTATGATGCGTTAGATAACCTCATAAAGATTGTTGATAACAATTCTAATCAAACTATTTTTACCTACGACAGCCTTTCGCGCAGGATTGCTATGAATGACCCTGATTTAGGAAATTGGGCGTATCTATATGATGATTCAGGAAATTTACTTAAGCGGACTGATGCTAAGGGAAATATTATGAATTATACTTATGATACTATTAACCGTTTGATTAATAAAAATTATGAAAATTCAGGCGTTAATATTAAATATGTCTACGATGAACCAGCTTCATCAAATCCTATTGGCCGGCGCACAAGTATGGAAGATTTGTCAGGAACAAGCCGTTGGCACTATGATAAAAAAGGCAGAATAACCAAAGAGGAGAAAACGATTGATGAAAATAACTATAAATTAGAGTGGGCTTATGATGCTATGGACAGAGTAAAATCTATTATTTACCCTAACTTAGAAGTAGTCAATTTTAGCTATAATAACGCCGGATATTTAGAAGGAATTGATGATTACTGTTTAGGCAGTAACTATAATCCCGCAGGGCAAATTGAGCAGATAAATTTGAAGAATTCTTTATCTACAGGCTTTGAGTATTATCCTCTTAATTTAAGGTTGAAGGCCATTAAAACCGGTTCATTGCAAAATTTAAGTTATGAATATGATAATGTCGGCAATATTAAGAAAATCAGCGATTCTATTCATTCAACAGTTAAAAATTACGTTTATGATGATTTAGACCGGCTTTTAAGCGGCGACGGCAGTAATTATGAATATAACTCAATAGGTAATTTAATCAAAAAGAACGGAGTAGCCTTTAGCTATAGCTCAACCCATCCCCACGCCGTAATTAATGACGGCCAAAATCCTTATTCCTATGACAGCGCCGGCAATATGATTTCCGGCGCAGGAAGAAATATCACCTACGACCCTGAAAACCGCCCTATAGAAATTTCTAAAGATAGCATAACAACTAATTTTACCTATGATGGCGACGGCAAAAGAGTAAAAAAAGAAGTAAAAGACGCCGCCAAAACAACCACTACTATATATATCAGCAATTTATACGAAGAAGAATTCACAGAATAAAACCCAAAAAAAGACCTAAAGTTCACTAAATAAGCATTCAGGCTGTGTCATAATACCCGTTTTGTCATTGCCCGGTTTACAGGCCGTGTCATAATGTAGTTGCCTGATTTATCAGGCACAATATGGCTGCCCAATAAATTGGGCAGCTACAATACATTGTGTATGATTGCGCAGCATAAACAATCGCGACACAGTCTGAATGCTTATTTAGTGAACTTTAAGGGGGCCTCTAACTTGCCTTTAAAACTTGCCTATTAATCTTGTCACACCGCCAAAAATAGGCGCGGTTCTATTTTTTACGGCAGAGTGTTTGTATGCTTGCATTTTGGGCATATTTTTTTGTGGCAGGCTGAACAATATCTTTTTCCGCATCGCGGGCAGGTTTTAAAACATTTCGCGCAGATAATATGGAGGCAATCGTCACATACATAATACGCGCCTTTGGGGTAAAAACAAGATTCACAGGGAAGGCAGTCAATTTGTTTGAGCAGAGGGTTGTATGTAATAGAAAAATCACGGGATTTCATTCGGCGCTTTATATTGATTGGAAATTGTAATGTTTGTGTTTCTATATATATGGCTGATAGAGGTTCTATATCAATTTTAAGAGTGTATTTTGAAATCAAGTCTTTGATTTTCCAGTTTTGTTCTGTTGAAACAGCATTAAGTTTGTCAAACAGTTTGTCAACACCTTTTCCTGTGATAGATTTATCTGCTATATACTTTTCAATATTTATTATTTTTTTCATCTCGTCTATTTTAATTTTTTCTCTATTTTCAAGAGAATATTCTCCTGAGAGGAGTTTTCTTGAGATGAGTTTTATAGCTTCGTCTTTTAACGTGCCGTAATATTCGCGCACTCGTTTAATATCGCGGTTAAGCCTTCTTTCAAGGCTTTTTATAAAATCATTGAGATTTTCTTTTACTATTTCTTTGGCCATAATGTGAGCTGCTTGAAGCGTTCTTAGTGTTTTTTCGCCGGGAGGGTAAGGAGTTTTTTCAGATTCTTTAAGGGTGTCTATGAGGGATATATACTCTTTTTCTAACACTACGGCGGATAAATTATGGACATTGATTAATACAGGAAAAATGCCTTCTTGTTTTTCATCTGATAGGGCGAGATATTTGAAAAAGATCAAAGCATAAGTTACGGGATTAATTGTATGGCCGTTTATTCGAAACGCGGCATTTAAGAAGTTTATTTTGGGAGTAACAAGCTTTGTGATTTTATTTATGTTAGGAATAAATGGAGGGTGTGTGACAGTGATTATTTTGCTTTTTCCTGAAAAAAGTTTTCCTATGGACTGAAAGAAATCCGAATCGTAAGAAGCAGGAATAGTATTTTCTTGAACATCGCCATAATTAAAACAAAGCCTGCCATATTCCGGTATATTGAGCGTCCCGCTAAGGTTTTGGGGCGCGATAAACTCAAGGTGTTCTTCTCCGCAGTTTTCTATGATAGCTCCATAATGGCTGAGAATATCGGCTGTAGTTTCTAATAATGTTTTGTTCAATGGCGGCTCCCTGGGTTTATTGAAAAGTTATTTTAAATTTCATAATCTTCTCCAAATATCGCGGTATCGTAATCTTTTGCTTTGAGATATTCTTTTTTTGCTTCTATAATCTGGTTGCCGAATTGTGTGAAATTATTTTCTAATGTTTTTTCGTTATTGCTCCGGAGCCAGATTTCCATGATGATATTTTCAAAATCATTATCTTTTCCAATATACCCGATAATGGGCTCGATTTCACCAATAACCATTTCAAACATATTTATTTTATTATCGAGAATATCAATAATGTAATCTTCAATCGTTCCTTTAACCGAAAGGTTAAATATAAAAACATCTCTGGTTTGTCCAATCCGGTGCAATCTTCCTATTCTTTGTTCAATGCGCATAGGGTTCCAGGGAAGGTCAAAATTAATAATAGTATTACAAAATTGGATATTTCTGCCTTCGCCGCCTGATTCAGTTGAAACAAGCACAGGAACCTTTTCTCTAAATTTCTCAATAGCATTATTTTTTTCAGCAGTAGTCATAATACCGCTAAACGTGGTATAGGCGATATGATGTGTTTTGAGCAAACCGGTTATATAATCCAGGCTATTAAGATATTGAGTGAATATAATCTTTTTTTCTTCAGGATTTTCCCGCATAATTTTAATTAGAGCATTTCCTTTTGACGTATCTGTAAAATTATCAATGAATTCAACCATTTCTTTTGTGTCATTTAGGTGATTTTGAAGAGTTTTTCTCAAAGCAAAGGGGCTGCTTCCGGCTTCCTTTAATAGTAGATTAGCCGTGTGCCTTTTTATGGAGGCTTTTCGTAAATAATCGTTGAGCCATAAATACATTTTTTTCTCAGCTTCTGTTGGTTCGAGCCGTAAAGTCGCGGCAAATCTTTTTGGTAATTTAAGGTCAATAGCGCCGCGAGTATTCCTTATCATAACATCCTTAAGCAGCCCGCGCAGTTTTTCTTTATTAGCAGGTTTTCGTACCTCCTCCTTTTCAAGAAATTCGTTTTTAAAAGATGATTCGGTTTTAAATTGTCCCGGTTTTAATAAAGTGATGAGATTATATAATTCTATCAGGTTGTTTTGAACCGGAGTAGCTGTTAAGAGAAAAATAAATTTCTTCTTAAGGCTGTTAACCATTTTCCATGTTTGCGTTGTCCTGTTTCGCAGATGGTGTGCTTCATCGACAACAACAATATCAAAGAATTGGTTTGTTACTAAGGAAATATTTTTTTTATTTTTTGCTGTATGTATGGACGCGATAACCAGTTGTTCCTTCCAGAGTTTTCCAGTATCTCTTGCAAATAATACGTCATCAGTAGTAGTGAACTCAAGATCAAATTTAACAAGCATTTCTTCTTTCCATTGGGACACAAGCGGCGGCGGAGCAAGGATTAAAACATTTTTTGCCATTTTTCTCATTAAATATTCCTTGATTAGCATGCCTGCCTCAATTGTTTTGCCAAGGCCAACCTCATCGCAAAGCAACACCCGCCCGTGAAAATATTTAAGTACCTTTTTCACAGTTTCAATCTGATACCAGTATTTTTCAATACCGCGAAGAGTATTTAAGCAAATAAGCTCATTAAAACCGCCCTGAATAGTAAGATGCGTAAAGTTAAGGAACAATTGCAGTTCTTTTAGTGAAAAAGCAGGCGCTGCTTGGCGCGGGTGTGAAGTATTTTGTTTAAACGGCGAGATTATGATTGGAATCTGATATGCTGGAATTTGTTTTGTTTCTTGTTTTTCTTTCAAAGGGGGTTTTATTTCCTTTTTGTTGTTAGGCTTAGAGGAGGATATCATTTTTGCCGCGGGGCGGAGAGTTTTTTTCTCTTTCGCGCGGTTTTGTTTAGATGGTGCTGCTTTTTCCTGTATTTGGGAATATTGCTGTCTTGTTTGCTGATATTCTTTATAATTTATAAATCCATCTAATTCCGCAATGAGTTTTTTTGTTTTTTGTTTATCTTTTAAAGCTAAATGCCTGCTGAATTCTTTTGCTTGTTTTAGGTATTCCCTGGCTTTAGGAAAATGGCCAAGCTCTGCCTCAAGGCGGGCTAATAATGTATAGTCAAACCAATTTGTTCGGATTTTTATTAATTTAGTAAGCCAATGTTTAGCCAGGTTTGATTTTTTCTCTAAATCAAGGCAAAGATCAATAATACGCTCAATAAGCATTTCATCATCAGGGAATTCACGAAGTAAGCTTTCAAGGCATTGATATGCCTTTCTGTAGTTTTTTTTCCTGAGAAATCGTTCATAAGCTTTATAGGTATCAGCAGGCGCTCTAAACATTCAATTCCTTTTAAATTCAACCGAGAAAGAGGCTTCTTTGCGGTGGATAAGAAAAGGATATCACTATCTGAGATTATGCGCAAGAGAAAAAAGGATCAGATAGTGTAAAATATTATTCGCAAATTGACAGATAACAAAAAACGGATAGTGTAAAATATTATTCGCAAATTCAAAAGGTGCCATTGTCCGGCTTGACCGGACAATCCAGAAGATTTGAATTCTCTGGATCCTCCGGATAAACCGGAGGATGACAAGAGAGGCGTTGGTTGACAGATAAATAAAAAAGGCATATCCTCACTGGGGGGTAAAAAGGTTATTTGCTCTCTGTTCCCATATCGATATGCCATAGTATTTACTCCTTTTTTAACAAGGTAGGATACTTTTAACAAGCCTGTATTGTTATTTTACCATATCGATAGAGTTAATTTTAGAGTTTTATTAATTTTTTTTATGTTAAAAGATAACTATTAATAGCTGGGGTTGCGACACAGTCTGAATGCTTATTTAGTGAACTTTAGGTGTTTTTTTCACGTTTCATATTAATATTTTAATTTTACTTGTTTTATTGCTTGACAGGGGTGGGGGGAGCTTATAAAATTTATATATAATATATCACAACTGTCCAAATTAGCCGAAAGCCAGTTTTAACTGACTATCCGGTGGTTTATCCGATTTTTGATGAAACGGCGCGTTAAGCC
>JBDRIY010000108.1:0-3620 GCA_043815445.1 Candidatus Omnitrophota bacterium | reverse complement strand
CCCTCAACGCTCGCCGGAATTCAATTCAACTAGGGTTATTTGAAGTAAGTATTACAAGTATTGTTCCGGCTCGCGAAGATGTTGATGAAAATCCCTGCGGGACTTCCCTCAACGCTCGCCGGAATTCAATTCAACTAGGGACTTTTCTTCGAAAAGTCCAAGTTTCATTGATAGGAGTTTTATGCAGAATAAGATAATTACGAAAAAAAAGTTATTAGGCGCTAATAAGTTTAAGACAACGTTTAAGGATGATTTTATTAAGACTGATACTTGGCGGATATTTAGGATTATGAGCGAATTCGTAGACGGGTTTGAAGGCTTATCAGCTATTAAAAGAGGTGTTTGTTTTTTTGGCTCAAAATGCACAAACCCTAAACACCCTTATTACCAGCTTGCGCGTAATTCAGCTTATCTTTTATCTAAAAATAATTATAGTATAATTACCGGCGCCGGCGCCGGAATTATGGAAGCGGCAAATAAAGGAGCAAGCGAGGCTGGAGGAGTATCTGTAGGATTAAATATTCTTATTCCTCAAGAACAAATGCCTAACAAGTATATAAATTATTTGATGCAGTTTAGGTATTTTTTTGTCCGGAAAGTTATGTTTACAAAAAATTCTTACGCTACTGTAGTTTTTCCCGGAGGATTCGGAACTCTTGATGAACTGTTTGAAACTCTTGCCTTGGTTCAAGCTCTAAGAATTGAACCTATACCTATTATTTTGGTAGATAGAGGCTATTGGAGCGGCCTTTTAGATTGGTTCAGCGATAAACTAATAAAAGAAGGTGCGATAGAAAAGCAAGATTTAGGGCTATTTAAAATAGCTGATACTCCGGCTGAAGTTCTTTCAGCTATAAAAAGTTTTTACAAAAAAGATAAACGCTGAATATTTAAAAAAAGCAGAGTAAATGAAAGTTTTTTTAAGAGCCTGGAAAAGATTTGAATTAGCAGATATCCAAGAACATCTTATCGTAGCCGGGGAGCTTTCTTCGGAGTGTTATAGCTGTCGCAAAATAGGGTTAGAATTAATAGCGAAGTCTTGCCCTGAATGCGGCAGTAATTTTCAATATATGAGTTTTAGAAGGAAAGTTACGCCGCTTTTTTTAAACAAAGTAAGAGAGCAATGGCCGGAAGTTATTTTTATTGATTTTGAGGATTTTAAAAAATCCGTAGGCAAAAAAGACGCCAGGGAATTATTTGATATATAAGGCATTTCGCTTGTGTAAGCTCAATGCCAATAAAAAATAAAGAATAACCCTGTATAATTGCTTTTTTATTGGAGAGATCGCATAGCTTGGCTGAGTGCGCACGCTTGGAAAGCGTGTGGCCCGAAAGGGCCCGGGAGTTCGAATCTCCCTCTCTCCGTTTTTGCTGGTTTTAAAAATTTTCTCGTTTTTTGCAATAATTTTTTGAAAATAAGAAATTTTCGGATGCAACAGGAACCCTTCAGGTTTACTCCGGCTTGTGCCGGAGGTTGCATACAAATCTCCCTCTCTCCGCTGACTTCATCGCGCTATCGTGCGTTTCCTCGATTATAGATTTTTCAGTAAAGATAGACATTTCGCGCGCACATTCCGGCTTTTGCCGGAATGTGCCTCGAGGTTATTTTATTCTCACATAGTAGTGGTTCGCATGAAGCCTCATAAAGGGGGTCCACCCCTTTATGAGGCTACGCTAATATTACAGCTATGTTTTAAATAGGCATTGCATTGAAAATCATAAAGAATTAGTTTTTTTAAAACTTTTAAAAGAATTGCCGGAATTAAAAGATATAAAAATAAGCAAAAGGAAAGAATACGTCTGTAATTATTTAACAAATTTAAAAGAGATTAAAGGATTTATCTACAAAAACTACTGCTTGGGTGGAACTAAAAGTAAGAGAATACAAAGGCAATATTTCTCAGATAGAAATGGCACAAAATGTGATGCAATTAGACAAAAAATTGAAGAATGGAAAGATAAAAAGATAATCACTACCGATGAATATTATTTTTTAATTGCAAGCCTTTTGGGGTCAATTGATAAACGCGCGAATACTGCTTCTGTCTATGGGGCCTTTTTGAAAAAATTAAAAAAAAGCGCCTTGAATAATTTAACATTAAAGCCTGCCGAATTAATCATCAACGCTCAAGAGCATAAAGTTTTTAATGAGGATATAAATAAAGTAATCAAGAAAGTTAAAGGTGATATTTTATATATAGATCCTCCATATAATCATATAGACATTTTTGATCATACCGGCGGGGAGGATTTTAATTTTGGCGGTCACAGTTCGAATTGGTTCTGACAGCGTCCTTAATTTTGCTTGTAAAGTCAATGAGGATATGTTAAAATTTAGTAATCATGGAGAAAGTTCTTTACTGCGTAGATAAATCTATAAAGAAAAAATTATCCTTGCCTTTTTCTTTTGATAAAGCTTCAAGCTTAAAAGATATTTCTAAAAGCGCTCACCATTTAATTGTAATAGAAGAAGGGCTTTTAAAAAGAAAAAATATAGCTTTCCCTATCCTCCGAAATAAAATTTACTTTATACACTTCACTAAAAAAAATAAAAACAGTTTAGGTATAGCAAAAAAATTTGGATTCTTTGATTATATCAGCAATGAAGACTCCAAGGCTGATATTGCCTTAAAGCTTCAGCGGGCAAGTAATTTTTTAGATCTCAATGCCCAGATTGATAATTTAGGGTGCCAGATTTTAATCAAAGATAAAAAAATAGAAAAAATAGCTTTAACTGATCCTTTGACAGGCTGTTATAACTGGAGATATTTCTTACACCGTGTTCACGCGGAATTAGAGCGTTCTAAAAAGCATGCTTATAATATTTCTTTTATTGGGGTTGATGTAGATCAATTTCGAAGAGTAAATGAAGTTTACGGAGTTAAAGTAGCGGATACTATAGCTAAAAAGCTGGTGAATGTTTTAAACAGCTGCTTAAGCGCCGAAGACGTCCTTACCCGCTGGAGAGGCGATGAATTTTTTATAATTAGCCCTCATACAGCAAGAGCGGAGGTTCAGGAAAAAGCCAATAAAATAAAAAGAAAAATAACCGCGCATAAATTTAAATATAAGGATTTAAGTTTAAACATAAAAGTAAGTGTCGCGGTAGTTTCTTCTCCTGAGGACCATATCTCTAATACGAGAGACATTGTTAGCGCTTTAGGAGGCTGTCTTGCTCAATCTAAAAGAAAAGGCGGAGATTCAATTGTATTTTATTCATCAGCTAAGATTAATCCTTTGCCGGAACGGGAAAAAAGGGCAAGTGTTAAAGAACTAAGGGGGAAAATAGAAGGTCTTAATGGTTTGCTAACTCGGGACCTTATTGAAATGATTTATGGATTTGCCCGGGCAATAGAAGCTAAAGACTCTTATACAGGAAAACATGTAGAGTATACAGCTTTAGTGGCAGAGGAGATTGCTAAAAGCTTGCGTTTACCTAAGGATGAAGTGCTGAGCATCAAGCACGCGGCAGTTCTTCATGATTTGGGCAAAGTTGGAATAGAAGAAAAAATTCTTTCTAAAAAAGGGCCTTTGAACGCGAAAGAATGGGAAGCAATGAAGTCTCATCCTTCCATTGCTGCGGAGATCTTAAAAGAGATACATGCTTTAAGAGGAGCAAT
>JBDRIY010000107.1:0-10038 GCA_043815445.1 Candidatus Omnitrophota bacterium | reverse complement strand
CATGATGCGGCGGGGGCGAAATGAGAGTTACCCACGGCGTCGTGTATCGTGTCCTGGCTATTATGGCGCTTACCTTATGGCCGGGAAGCTGGCCTCCTTCTCCCGGCTTAGCTCCTTGAGCTATTTTTATCTGAATCTCATCAGCATTAACAAGGTAATTAGTAGTTACTCCAAACCGGCCGGAAGCAACTTGTTTTATAGCGCTTCTTTTAGAACTGCCATTAATCTGAGGCTTAAATCTTTCCGGATCTTCTCCGCCTTCACCAGTATTAGACTTAGCGCCCAAATGGTTCATTGCTAAAGCTAAAGTCTCGTGAGCTCCTTTTGAAATAGAACCAAAGCTCATTGCTCCGGCAGCAAAGCGCTTAAAAATTTTTTCTATCGGTTCAACCTCCTCAACAGCTATAGACTTAGCTTTTTTAAATCGCAATAGCCCTCTTAAAGTTGTGGGATTATTAGATTGATCATCTATAAGCTGAGAAAACTGTTTATATTTTTGATAATCACCTGTCCGAACAGCATCCTGTAAAGCAGCTATACTTTGAGGCTGCCAAAGATGAAATTCACCGTCTTTTTTCCATTGATATACTCCTCCGGAATCCAAAGGTAAATTTTTATTATTCTCTGAAAAAGCCTGCTTGTGACGAAATAAGGCTTCTTGCTCAATTACCTTAAATCCCGCGCCCTTAATTCGAGAAACTGTTCCTGAAAAACACTTATCAATAACCTCTTTATCCAAACCTAAAGCCTCAAAAATCTGAGCGCCTCTGTAACTTTGTAAAGTTGAAATACCCATTTTAGAAAGTATCTTCAAAATTCCTTTAGTAACTGCTTTTCTATAATTCTTAAGCGCCAAAATAGAATCAATATCAATCAGGCCTTGTTCAATAAGATGATCAATCGCCTGATAAGCCAGATAAGGATTAACACAATCAGCTCCATAGCCAAAAAGCAAAGCAAAATGATGGACTTCTCTCGGTTCAGCGCTTTCAACGATAATACTTGCCTGAGTGCGTATTGACTTTTTTACTAAATGGTGATGAACCGCGCCTACTGATAATAATGCCGGTAAGGCCGCCTGTTTTTCATTCACTCCCCGATCACTTAAAATAATAAACGAATACCCCTTATTAATAGCTAAAACTGCTTCTCGGCAAATACGTTCAAGCGAGGAAATAAAATCATCTTCCTTTTTGGTATTAAAAACAAGGGAGATAGTTTTTGTCTTAAAACCTTTTTCCTTTATATTTTTTATTTTTAACAGCTCCTGATCAGTTAATATAGGATTTTTAACTCTTAAGCTGCGGCAATGTTCAGGGGTCTCTTCTAAAATATTTTTCTGCGGGCCTAAAAAACTTTCCAGGCTCATTACACACTCTTCTCTTATCGGGTCTATTGCCGGATTAGTGACTTGAGCAAAAAGCTGTTTAAAGTAGTTGTAAAGAAGTTGGGGTTTTTGAGATAAAACCGCCAAAGGAGTATCATTGCCCATAGACCCTGTAGGTTCAACCCCTTTTTGGGCCATTGGGCTTAGAATAGTTTTTAAATCTTCCCTGCTATAGCCGAAAGCTTTTAGTAAGTTAGAAACATCTAAATTAATTTTAGACATTGCCTTAACTGAAGGCAGGTTTTCTAAATCTAACATATTCTCCTTAATCCATATACTATAAGGCTTAGATTCAGCAACCTTATTTTTAATTTCACTGTCAGAGATGATACGCCCGCTTTCAGTATCAATATAAAACATCCTGCCAGGTTTAATTCTTCCTGAAACTAAAATATCAGCCGGGTTAATATCTAAAACTCCTACTTCAGAAGCCATCACAGCCCTGTCATCCTTAGTAATAATATAACGCGCCGGCCGCAAACCGTTTCTGTCTAAAACCGCGCCTACACTCCTACCGTCGCTAAAAGCTAAAGCAGCCGGGCCGTCCCAAGGCTCAGAAAAACAAGCCTGGTATTTATAAAAATTACGTATTTTTTTATCTAATAAAGGATTATTTTCCCAAGCAGAGGGAATTAACATCATCATAGCTTGATACAAAGGCTTGCCTCCTAAAACAAGAAATTCAAAAGCATTATCAATGGTAGCGGAATCGCTTAGATCAGGAGTTAAAATTGGTTTAATCCGATTAATATCTTCACCAAAAGCAGTGCTATTAAGCTGGCCTTGCCTTACTTGCATCCAGTTAATGTTTCCCCTTAAAGTATTAATTTCTCCGTTATGGGCCAGAAACCTAAATGGCTGAGCAAGGCTCCAAGAAGGAAAAGTATTTGTACTATAACGAGAGTGCACTAAGGCAATTGAGCTCTTAAGGCTTTTATTTTTTAACTCGGGAAAAAAATTATCTAACTGATGCGGCATTAAAAGCCCTTTGTAAATAAAAGTCTTGCTGGATAAACTGACAATATGGAAAAAATGTCCTTGTTTTAAGGCGGACTTCCTTAGAGCATTTTCAACCTCTTTTCTTATAAGATAAAGTTTTCTTTCAAATTCCAATTGGCCGGTAATATTTTTACCTTTTCCGATAAAAATCTGACTAATTGCCGGTTGAGTCTTTCTGGCGGTTTTACCTATACTAGAGCTGTCAGTTTCTACACTCCTCCAACCCAAAAGAAGCTGTTCTTCCTTTTTTATTATCTTGTAAAATATCTCTTTACAATAAAGGCGTTCTTCAATATCTTTGGGTAAAAATACCAACCCTGTGCCGTAATCTCCGGAATTAGGCAGATTTATGCTAGATTTCTCAGTAATTTTCTTAAAAAAACTATGTGGAGTCTGTAGTAAAATTCCCGCGCCGTCGCCAGTATCAGGGTCCGCGCCAACCGCGCCTCTATGAGCCAGCCTTTTAAGAACTTCTAAAGCCTGCTTAACTATACTATAAGAACGTTGGCCCTTAATATGACAGACAAACCCAACTCCGCAGTTATCGTGCTCAAACCGCGGTTCATAAAGCCCTATAAACTTCTTATTAGCCCTTTGTCCTTCACCCTTCATCTTTCATTCCTCATCCCACCATCGCGTATAACGCTTCCTTATTAATATTATTTCTTACGATTTCAGCAAGTTTATCGTACTCTTTATCCTTGCTAAAATTCTCTAGATCATTATTCTCGGATAAAATCCCTTTTTTTCTTCGCCATTGGCTTATTAGATAACGGCAAAACTCTTTATTATCAAATATTCCGTGAAGGTAAGTTCCCCAGACTAAACCATCCCGGCTTTTTGATCCCTCAACAATCTCATTGTTTTCTTTTAGCCGCCGGGCTTTAAATATAGGAGAAACACTCTCATCTGTTTTAAAACTTATCCCGATATGAATCTCGTACCCGTTCAAATAAATACCGGATTCAATATGGTTTGCTTTTACCTGCTTTGTAACTTTGCTTGAACCATAAATAGTGTTTATACCCAGCAAACCCAAAGCTTTTATTTTTTTTTCTGCTTGATTCACTACCGCAAGGGTCATAAATCTCTTTACCCAGCATCTGATACCCTCCGCATATACCTATAATATTTACCTTTTTCTTAGCCAACTCTTTTATATTTTTGGTATAGCCGGCCTGCTTAAGATAAATAAAATCCTCGATAACACTTTTTGAACCGGGAATAATAAGCACGTCAGTATCTTCATCTATTAACTCACCTTTATTTGTATCAATATATTTCAAATCTATACTCTGCTCTCTGCCTAAAGCGTCAAAATCAGTAAAGTTCGATATATGAGGTAAATAAAGAATTCTTACTTTAACACCTGTTCCGCGATATTTAAATTTGTCAAAATATAAGCTGTCTTCCTCATCAAGTTGTATATTACGAAAATAAGGGATAACGCCTAATATTTTTCTTTTTGATTTTTGCTCTAAAAAATCCAGGCCCGGCTTTAATATATCTATATCTCCGCGGAATTTATTAATAAGCAAAGCTTTGACTCTTTTTTTCTCCTCTGAGCTTAAAAGCCCTAAGGTCCCCCAGAGCCAAGCAAAAACTCCGCCTTTATCAATATCGCCTACTAAAATTACCGGGCTTTTAGTTTCCTTAGCTATAAACATATTTACTATATCTCTTTCTTTTAAATTAATTTCAGCCGGAGATCCAGCCCCTTCTATAACAATAATTTCATATTCTTTACTCAAACGATTAAAAGAATCCAGGACAATACTTTTTAAATGCTGTTTGTAATTATCATAATCTTTAGCGCTCATATCATTTAAAGGCTTGCCCCGAACAATAACCTGAGCTTTTTTATCAGAGCTGGGCTTGAGTAATATTGGATTCATATCTACCATAGGCTCGATACAGCAAGCTTGCGCCTGCATTGCCTGAGCCCGGCCAATTTCTCCGCCATCTAAAGTAACAAAAGAATTAAGAGCCATATTCTGCGCCTTAAAAGGAGCTGCTTTATAACCATCCTGATAGAAAATCCGGCATAAAGCAGCGGTCAGGACACTTTTTCCTACCCCTGAACCTGTTCCCTGTATCATTATTGTCTTAGCTCTCATTCCGGCTATCCCGAATTAAATTCTTTATATTTATTAGTAACCGGAAGCCTTCTATCTTTCCCAAAAGCTTTAGGCGTAATTCTTATTCCTAGCGGAGCCTGGCGGCGCTTATACTCATTCCTATCCACCATCTTGATAACATTCTTAACAATCGTAGAATCAAACTTTTTAGCGATTATTTTTTCGTAACTTTGATCTTCTTCCACATAAGCCCGTAATATCGGGTCTAAAACTGAATAAGCCGGCAAAGTATCTTTGTCTTTTTGTCCCGGCTTTAATTCCGCTGACGGCTCTCTTTTAAGAATGCTTTCCGGAATTAAAGGTTTTTTTTCTTTTTCATTCCTAAATTTCGATAACTCGTATACAATTGTTTTAGGCACATCTTTTATCACCGCGAAGCCTCCGGCCATATCGCCATATAAGGTGCAATAGCCTACAGATGTTTCGCTTTTATTTCCGGTAGTAAGCACCAGCCATCCAAATTCATTAGAAAGAGCCATAAGAATATTTCCTCTTATTCTTGCCTGGATATTTTCTTCGGTTATTCCGGTTTTTACGCTTTCAAACTTTTTGCTGAACGTTTTTAAATAACTATCAAATATTTCTTTAATCGGTATTTCTTTAAACTCAATTCCTAAATTGTTAGCTAAAATCTTGGCATCAGACTGAGTTTCAGTTGATGAATATTTTGAAGGCATAGACACGCCTATAACGTTTTCTCTTCCTACGGCGTCACAAGCTGCTGCAGCGGTTAAAGCAGAGTCTATTCCTCCGCTTAAGCCTATAACAGCTCTTTTAAACCCGTTTTTTCTAAGATAGTCACGAGTCCCCAAAACCAAAGCAGAATAAATCTCTTCTATGCTATTTATTTTTTTGGGTTTTCTTTCAGCTAAGGCTGATTTTAAAGTTTTGTTCCCGCCTATTGGCAGGCTCATCACAACCAAGTCTTCCTCAAACTGTTTAGCGCGGGCAATAATCTTAGCCTCAGGGCTGACTATCAAGCTGTCTCCATCAAAAACAAGTTCGTCCTGGCCGCCCACCATATTACAATAACATATATAAGCTTTTGTTTCTTTAGCGCGTTCTTTCAGCATTTCCTCTCTTTCATTGCCTTTGCCGGCGTGATAAGGCGAAGCAGAAATATTTATTATCAAATTAGCTCCCTTATCCGCTTGAAATTTTGCCGCTCTTTTAACTTTCCAAATATCTTCGCAAATATTTATTCCTAATACCGCGCCTGCTGTTTTAAATACCGGAAAATCTTTGCCCTGATGAAAATACCTTTTTTCGTCAAAAACTCCGTAATTCGGCAATTCTGATTTGTGGTAAACTCCTAAAAGTTTATTCTTGCTGATAATCGCCGCGGCATTATATAACTTTCCTTTTTTATCTCTATCCGCGAATCCCGCGATAACTACAAGGTTTGATTTTTTTTCAATGAGCCGGCGCAAAACTTCCAGATTATCATCTATAAAATGTTCTTTTAAAAGTAAATCTTCAGGCGGGTAACCGCATATAGCCATTTCAGGAAAAATCACGATGTCAGCCTTTTTTCTGCCGGCTTTATCTATATAATCAAAGATCTTTTTTAGATTACTCTCTAAATCACCTACTGTTACATTTATTTGCGCTATTGCTACTCTTACGAAATTTTTCATAATCAACCTACTGCCTCTAAAAATGCCTAATTTTTATGCATTCATACCCAAAAAAAAATGTTTTAAACAAAAACCAGCTAATCCACAGGGCCTTTCAACTCCCTTTGTTCAGGGCCAATTCGACTACGGCTTTTCCTGCCGATATTACCGGCAGGAAAAGCCAAGCCTTATTAATTTAAGTAGTAGAAAGATACTTGTCTAATTCATATTGAGAAACCTGGATTCTATACTCATTCCATTCTTTATTTTTAAGTTCAATAAACCTGTTAAATATATGCTCGCCAAAAACTTTTCGGACAAGTTCGCTGGACTCAGTTATAGCTATAGCGCTTCCCAGGCTGTCCGGTAAAGTCTCAATTCCTTTTTCTTTTCTTTGAGCAGCGCTAAGATGGTAAAGGTTTGTTTCCATAGGCTTAGGGACTTTATAACCTTTTTCTATCCCATCAAGCCCGGCTCCCAGCATTGCCGCGAAAGTAAGATAAGGATTACATACCGGGTCAGCAGCCCGAAATTCACAACGGGTTGCTTTTTCCTGTCCAGGATGATAAAGAGGCACTCTTACTAGCGCGCTGCGGTTTCTACGGCTCCAGGCTATATAAACCGGCGCTTCATATCCGGGAACTAATCTTTTGTAAGAGTTTGTAGTCTGAGCAAATATTGAACAAATTTCCTTTGAGTGTTTTAAGAGCCCCGCGATATATTGCCGGGCTGTTTCTGAAAGGTTATCTTCGGTGTTCGGATCAAAGAAAGCATTTTTGCTTCCCTTAAATAATGATTGATGCGTATGCATACCTGAACCGTTTTGCCCAAATATAGGCTTAGGCATAAAAGTAGCGTATACGCCAAGCTTACTGGCAATCTCCTTTACAACTACCCTATAAGTAATAACATCATCAGCCATTTTTAAAGCGTCAGCATAACGCATATCTACTTCGTGCTGAGAAGGCGCTACTTCATGATGAGAATACTCAACACGTATACCCATTTGCTCTAAGGCTAAAACTGTTTCCCGGCGAAGGTCGCTTGCTACATCTAAGGTAGTAAGGTCAAAATAACCGCCTTTATCCAAAACCTCTGTTCCTTGGTCATTCTTAAAGTAAAAAAATTCAAGTTCCGGGCCTAAATAAAAGTGATCAAAACCCATTTTATTCGCTCTCTCAAGCATTCTCTTCAAAACATAACGAGGATCTCCCTCATAAGACGTCCGGTCAGGATTAAGCACGTTACATATCATCCTGGCAACAGCTTTTTCCTTAGGCCTCCAAGGAAGCAAACAAAAAGTATCCGGGTCAGGCATAGCAATCATATCCGACTCTTCAATGTCCTGATAACCGGTGATAGACGAACCATCAAATCCCATACCATTTTCCAAAGCATTCTCCAACTCATTATCAGTAATAGAGAAGCTTTTCACCTGGCCTAAAATATCCGTAAACCAGAGCCTGATAAATTTCACATCATGTTCTTTGACCAATTTCAAAATGTCCTGTTTAGTCTTTTTAGCCATCTTTACCTCCTCAATGAAACTTGGACTTTTCGAAGAAAAGTCCCTAGTTGAATTGAATTCCGAGTTCGCGTTGGGTAAATATCGAAGAAATTTACCCAACATCCCCGCGAGCCGGAACAATACCTTTACTTTACTTTCAAATAACCCATAAAACAAAAAAAGCGTTCAAAAAACGGTTACAACCGTCCTGAACGCCTTCGTTCTCTCTAATAAAAAAGTACTAACTATGTACTATTCTAAATTTATATACTATAATAAGTAAAGAATTACTTATTTTGGTAACCGGTATATAGTAAATAATTTATCTGTCGGAGCTGTTCCGCGCCGGCCAAATGGTAATAAGGAGCGCGGGAGTTATATCAGCTCCGACAGATAAATAGATAACTACCCAATAGCTTCTCTACCTTTTTCACCTGTCCTGATTCTTATACACTCCGGTAAATCAAGAACAAATATTTTACCATCTCCGATATTTCCGGTTTTAGCGCCTTTTATAATTGCTTTGACGGTCAACTCAGCAAAATTTTCATTAACCGCGATTTCAAGCCGCAATTTCTTAAGAAGATTGACTTCGTGAATAACTCCTCTGTAAGTTTCAGTGTAACCTTTTTGCTGGCCGCAGCCTAAAGCATTAGTAACTGTCATTTTATGAATTCCGGCGTCAAAAAGAGCTTCTTTTACATCCGGTAATTTATGCGGCTGAATCATAGCTATAATCAACTTCATTTCTACCCCCTTAGTATAACCTTCGGTTGTCCCTGATTACACCGATTAATATATAACTCTTTTTAACTTTCTTATTTTGTGGTAAATACCTGAAACCCGGAATAAGCCTCCATGCCATGCTGAGTAACATCTAAACCTTTTAATTCTTCTTCTCTGGTAACTCTTAAGCCCACAAATTTATCAATAAGTTTAAATATAACTATCATAACTACAGCAACAAAAGCAACTACCGTAAATACTCCTAAAGCCTGAATTTTAAGCTGGGTAAAGCCTCCGCCGGCAAATAATCCATCCCTAGCCAGCCCTAAAGCTTTATGGCCAAAAATCCCTACTGCTAAAGTCCCCCAAATACCATTAGCAAGATGAACCGGAACCGCCCCTACAGGGTCATCCACCCCTACCTTATCAAGAAATACTGTAGCCAACACTACAAGTATGCCTCCTATTGCTCCAATAATCAAAGCTTCCGCAGGATAAACAAAAGCGCAAGGCGCTGTTATTGCCACTAATCCTGCTAAAGCTCCGTTCATTGTCATAGTAAGATCAGGTTTGCCAAACTTTTTCCAAGCAAAAAACATAGCGGTTAAAGCCCCGGCAACAGCCGACAAATTAGTAGTTACAGCCACGTGAGCAATTTGACTACCATCGCCAACGCTTAAAGTTGACCCGGGATTAAAACCAAACCAAGCAAACCACAAAATTAAAGTTCCCAGAGAAGCTAAAGCCATAGAATGCCCTTCAATAGCATTTGCCGAACCATCTTTATTGAATTTACCAATTCTAGGCCCAAGAATAATAGTTCCAATTAAAGCCGCGGTTCCTCCAACAGCATGAACTACGGTAGAGCCGGCAAAATCAGCAAAATTAAGGTTTGAAAGCCATCCTCCTCCCCATATCCAGTGGCCGACAAAAGGATAAACAGCCGCTGAAATCAAGAAAGAGTATATCAAATAAGCTTTAAATTTCATTCTTTCCGCCACGCCGCCGGCAACAATTGTAGCGGCTGCTCCGCAGAAAACCGTATGAAAAAACCAAGCGGCGTAAAAAGGCAAGTTCCCGGCATGATTATCCGCGCCTACAAGAAACCATCCTTTTAAGCCCATAAAACCGTTTCCCGCTCCAAACATTATGGCATATCCAAATATAAAAAATCCCATAGAAGCCATACAAAAATCCAAAAAATTATTCATCAGCACATTGCAAGTGTTTTTAGTTCTGATTAAACCCGCTTCAAGCATTCCAAACCCCGCTTGCATTATAAAAACCATGAACGCGGCTATCATTACCCACAAAGTATCAATCCCCGCGGCGCTAGCATATACTACTTTTTCAACCATCTTTTATCTCCTTCTTATGCAATTTAACCCTAAGAATAAAAAAAACGCCTTCGTTGTCCATTTTAGACTAAAAGGCGGCTTCACCCAGATACTTACTTTGTAAAATATAAAAAAATAAAGGCGTTTACTCCCAGCCATACTGACTTAGTTTAAACGCCTTTGTTAAGACACAAACAATGTGTTAATCTTGTAATCAGCAGGTTACAGCCTGCTCTCTGCTGTTATAAAGTAAAAAAATCTTGTTCTTGGTAACTTTTAATTTATTTTTCGCCATTCCTTAGTTATCTTTTGCTTATATTTAACTACC
>JBDRIY010000106.1:0-15701 GCA_043815445.1 Candidatus Omnitrophota bacterium | reverse complement strand
AAGTAGTAAAAGTTCCTTTAAAGGATTACCGCTATTCTTTAGACGGGATAGCGGAAAAGGTTAATTCTAAAACAAAGATTATTTTTATCGCCAATCCCGATAATCCTACCGGAACGTATCTAACTAACAAAGAAGTTAAAGATTTTCTTAATAAGATTCCTAAGAGAGTGATAGTTTATTTCGATGAAGCTTATTTTGAGTTTGCCCCTTTGGATTTTCCCCGAACTCTTCAATTTTTAAAACAAAGAGGCAATATTGTATTAAGCCGCACTTTTTCTAAAGTTTACGGCCTAGCCGGCTTGCGTATTGGCTATGGAGTTTCAACCTTGGAAATAGCTGAGATTTTAAATAAGATTCGCGAGCCTTTTAATATTAACCGTATTGCCCAGGTAGCGGCAGAAGCAGCTTTAAAGGATGATAAATTCTTAAAAAAAGTAGTTAATTATATTCAAGAAGAGAAAAATTATTTGTATAAAGAATTTAAAGAATGCGGTTTATTTTTTATTCAAAGCGCGGCTAATTTTGTTCTTGTTGATTTTAAAAAAGATACTTCAAGCCTTTATAATTACCTTTTAAAAAAAGGAATAATTATAAGAGAGTTAAAAGGCTGGGGGTTGGATAATTTTTTTAGAGTAACAGTAGGCAAAAAGAACGAGAATAGGAAGTTTATTGAGCATTTGAGAGAATATTTAAAGGGATAAAACGCTATTCAATTATCAACGTAAAATTAGCATTCTAAAATTATCAATGAAAATATTTTTTAAACATTTTGAATTGTTAATTGTTAATTTTGCATTTTTCAATGCCGAGCGAAGCGAGGGGGGACTATGATTATTGTATTTAAAAAAAGTGCTGTTCAAAAAGAAGTAGATAATCTTCTTCACAAAATAAAGAGTTTAGGCTTAAAAGCAATGGTTTCTAAAGGGTCAGAGAGGATTATAGTGGGAGTTATCGGGCCTGAAGATGTTATTAGGCTGCAGCCTTTAGAGGTTTTCCCTGGAGTTGAAAAAGTAATGTCGGTGCTCGCGCCGTATAAGCTCGTGTCTCGAGAATTCAAAAAAGAGAATAGTATTGTTCATATTAGGAAAGGTGTTGAAGCGGGAGGCCAAAAGGTAATCGTTATTGCCGGGCCCTGCTCTATTGAATCAAAAAAACAATTAGAGCAGACAGCTAAAAAGGTTAAAAGCGCCGGTGCTTCTCTTTTAAGAGGAGGAGCGTTTAAGCCCCGAAGCTCGCCTTATACCTTTCAAGGTTTAGGTGAGGAAGGTTTGAAAATTCTCAAAGAAGTATCTGAAAAGTTTGATATGCCCACTGTTACGGAGGTTATGGATACTAGAGATATTAGCTTAGTAGCTAAATACGCTGATGTTTTACAGATAGGCGCGCGCAATATGCAAAATTTCAATCTTTTAAAGGAAGTAGGCCAAGTTCAGAAACCTATTATTTTAAAAAGAGGTTTAAGCGCGGCCATAAAAGAGCTTCTTATGAGCGCGGAATATATATTGTCTGAAGGTAATTTTAATGTTATTTTGTGCGAAAGAGGAATAAGGACATTTGAAGATTTTACTCGTAACACCTTAGATATTAGCGCTGTTTGCGCCATAAAGTTATTATCCCATCTTCCGGTTATAGTAGACCCTTCTCATGCTTGCGGGAAATGGGGAATGGTTGAACCCTTAAGCAAAGCAGCGGTTGCCGCTGGGGCTGATGGGCTTTTAATAGAAGTTCACCCCAATCCTCAAGAAGCTTTAAGCGATGGCCCGCAGCAGCTTCTACCTAAAAACTTTTCTCTTCTTATGAAAGAACTGGAAAAGGTTGCCCAAGCTGTGGGCAGACAAATGTAACGAAGGACAAAGGATGAGGGACGAAAAAAATCGTCCTTCTTCCTTCGTAAGTCATTGTATGTATTGATAATTTATGAAGACAAAAAGTATTAAAAAAATAGCAATAATTGGGGTAGGGTTCATGGGTGGGTCTTTAGCTCTGGCTTTAAAGAAAAAGTTTTGTGGAGTTAGCATTTGGGGCTATGCTAGAAACGAAAAATCTTACCGAAAGCTTAAGAAATTAAAGATTTTGGATAAAGTAGAAAAAAGCTTAAAAAAGGCCGTTGAGGGCGCTGACTTAGTTGTTCTGGCCCTACCGACTGAAGCTATCGCCGAACATTTAAAGATAATAGCCCCTTTTTTAAAAAAAGAGTCTATTATCTTTGATCTAGGAAGCAGTAAAAAACTGATAGAAAAAGCAGCCGCTAAATATCTGCCTAAGAGTGTTAATTTTGTAGGATGTCATCCTATATGCGGGAGTGAAAAAAGCGGAGCAGAGTTTAGCTATCAAGGCCTTTATCAGGGCGCGCTTTGCTTGGTTACATCTTCTTCTAAACAAAAGGCGGTAGAAGCAGTAAAAAATATATGGGAAAGCTTGGGTTCCAAAGTAGTATTTATTAATTCGGATTATCACGATAAAATTCTTTCCAAGGTGTCACATCTTCCCCATCTTGTTTCTTTTTCTCTCACCCATTCTATACCTAATGATTATTCAAAGTTTTGCGGCAAAGGCTTTAAAGATTTAACCAGAATTTCCAGCTCTCCAGCGAGTGTATGGGCGGATATTCTTCTTTCAAACAGAAAAAATATTTTGAAAGATTTGAAGGGATTTATTAAGGAGTTGAAAAAGTTCGAGATTTTATTGGAAGTGGAAGATAAAGATAAATTATTAAATTTAATTAACAAGATAAATATTAAACAGAAAATATTGTAGGGGCGATTCACGAATCGCCCGAAACGAATAATGCATAAAGAGGCAATTCGTGAATCGCCTCTACAAATATATTACAAGAAAAACATTACACAAAATATGATTATAGCTATCGACGGCCCTGCCGGTTCAGGAAAAACAACAGTTGCCAGGCTTCTTGCTCAAAGCTTAGGTATTTTTTATCTGGATACGGGAGCTACTTACAGAGTTCTAACATATTTAGCTTTGAATAATAACCTTAATTTATCTGATAAAAGCGCTTTAAAAGAATTAGCTCAAAATTTAAATTTGAAAATAGAAAGAAATGAAATTTATCTTAATGGTGCGGCGATTGATGATAAGATAAGAACACCTGCTATAAATAAAAACATTTCACTTATAGTATCTTTTCCTGAAGTTAGAGAGGTTATGGTTAACTTACAGAGAAAATTAGCCCAAGAGGGAGATTTTGTTGTGGAGGGTAGGGATATAGCTACGGTTGTTTTTCCTAAAGCTAAATATAAATTTTATCTTGATGCTGACTCTGATATTCGGGCCCAGAGGAGATTTAAAGAATTTAAAGATAAAGGCCTAAGCGTTGATTTTGAGGAAACAAAAAAGAATCTAGAAAAGAGAGATTACGCCGATAAAAATAGAGAAATCGGCCCTTTAAGAATCAGTGACGACGCTATAGTTATTGACACCACCGGATTGACCATTGAAGGTTCAGTTGAGGCGATTAAAAAATATATAGGGTAGGGGCGGGGCTTGCTTCCGCCCCTACGTAAAAAATTATAAATGGATATCCAAAAAATAAGAAATTTTTGTATTATAGCTCATATTGACCACGGTAAATCTACATTAGCGGATAGATTTTTAGGGATGGCTGGAGATGTGAATAGAAGAACAAAACTTCAGGATCAGGTGCTTGATAGCATGGAGCTGGAGAGGGAAAGAGGAATTACTATAAAAGCAAAGGCAGTTAGGCTTGAATTTCCTTACAAAGGTGAAAAATATATTTTAGACCTTGTTGATACCCCAGGGCATGTGGATTTTACTTATGAGGTAACTAAATCTTTAAAGAGTTGCGAAGGAGCTATACTTTTGGTTGATGCTTCTCAAGGAGTAGAAGCGCAGACTGTAGCTAATTTTCATTTAGCTTTAGAGAGTGATTTGAGGATTATACCGGCGATTAATAAAATAGATCTTCCCGGCGCTGATCTTAAAAGAAGTACGGATCAGCTTTTAGAAATTTTTGGTTTCAAAGAAAACGAAATTTCGTTTATATCGGCTAAAGAAGGTAAAGGTATAGAGGATCTGCTTAAAAGAGTTATTGAGGAAGTTCCCTGCCCTTCAGGAGATATTAATAAGCCCCTGAAAGCTGTTCTTTTTGATTCGGCCTACGACTCTTACAAAGGAGTTATTCTTTTTTTAAGGGTGTTTGATGGCAAAATATCATTAGGAGACAATATCCTTCTTATGCATCAAAACAAAACTTATAAAGTAGAGGAAGTAGGGATATTTTTGCCTGAGACTCAAAAAAAAGAATCACTTTCCTGCGGAGAGGTAGGTTATATTTGTTGTAACATAAAGAATCCTCAGGAAATTGATGTAGGGGATACAGTCACTTCTGTTAAGAATCCGGTTCAGCAGGCTTTTGAAGGTTATAAAAAAATATCTCCTATGGTTTTTTGCGGTATATTTCCTACTTCGCCTAAGGATTATCCAACTTTGCGCCAAGCTATAGAAAAGTTAAAATTATCAGATTCGTCTTTTACTTATGAACCTGACAACTTAGGCAGTTTAGGTTATGGGTTTAGGTGCGGTTTTTTAGGGCTTTTGCACATGGAAATAGTTCAGGAAAGGTTAGAACGCGAATACGGTTTAAGTTTAATACTTACTTCTCCTAATGTTAAATATAAAATTAAAAAAAAGGGGGAAGAACAATCAATCGATGTGGAAAGCCCTCATAAGTTTCCCGATGTTAGCCAGATAGAAGAGGCTTATGAGCCTTTTGTTAAGGCGGCAATAGTTTCTCCTGCTGAAGGAATGGACCCTCTATGCGATTTGGCAAAGTCAAGGCGGGGAGAATTTATTAAAATGGACTATTTAGGCAAGGACAGGCTGAGTATAGTGTTCGAGCTTCCTTTAGCCGAAATCATAGTTGATTTTTATAATAAGATAAAATCTTTAACTAAAGGTTATGCTTCTTTTGATTATGAGTTTAGCGGTTATAAAAAAGCGGAAATTGTTAAGATTGATATTCTTCTTAACCATAAGAAATCCGAAGCCTTTTCTCTTTTAGTGCACAAAACTAAGTCTGAGAGCAAGGCCAGGGCTGTTGTTGAGCGCTTGAAAGAATTAATTCCCCGCCAGATGTATGAAGTTAGCATTCAGGCAGCCATTGGCGCTAAAGTTATTGCTTCAAGCCGAGTAACACCTTTGCGTAAGAACGTTACCGCGAAATGTTACGGCGGAGATATTACCAGGAAAAGAAAACTTTGGGAAAAGCAAAAAAAAGGTAAAAAGAAGATGAAACAATTAGGAAATGTTACTATTCCTCAAGATACTTTTTTGGAGATACTTAGAATATAAACACAGATAAAAATATCAAAAATCAAAATGTAAATATTAAAATGACAAATAAAAATGTAAAATTATCTTTATCGTTACGTATTTTATTTTTTAATTTTAATATGTCATTTTACATTTTGATATTTAATTTTTGATTTTATTTGATACTTGGTGCTTGGAATTTTAAAATATCGGGGATACCTGTAAAGGGCGGAGTGAATGAAAAAGAAGGGTGTAATAAGAGAGTGGGTTGATTCGATAGTTATTGCTGCTATTTTAGCGATATTTCTGAGGACTTTCTTTTTTCAAATATATAAAATCCCTACAACATCAATGGTGCCGACTTTAATACCGGGCGATAAAATTTTTGTGAGTAAGCTTACTTACGGCCCGCGAATTCCTTTTATCGGCTTGCGCGTAAAAGGTTTTCGGGCTCCCCGCAGAGGAGAAGTCGTAGTATTTATACCTCCTCATGATAGAAAAAAGGTTTACATAAAAAGATTGATAGGCTTAGAAGGCGATAAGGTTGTTATAAAGAATGGCAATGTTTATATAAACGGAAAAATGGTAGTTGACGCTCGTATCGCGGGAAATTATTATTATAATCAGGGTGATTATGCCCGAGACGATAACGGTATTGTTGTGCCCAACGGCCAAGTTTTTTTCCTTGGTGATAATAGCATATCTTCTTTAGACAGCAGATTTTGGGGTTTTGTTGATAAGGAAGATATAGTAGGCAAAGCAGTTTTTGTCTGGTGGCCGTTCACAAGAGTGGCTATGATAGATTAAATTTTGAGGAAAATGAAATTCCAAATAACAAATTCCAAATTACAAATAAATTCCAATAACCAAAACAAAAAATTCTTTGTTTGGAATTTGAATATTGGAATTTATTTGGAATTTGATGCTTGGAAATTGGAATTTTAATAAAATAAGGGGGGCGGAATGAAATTTTTAGCGTTGTCTTTAATCGTGGGCGTCATTTTCATCGGGGGCTGCACTACTGTCCAAAGAGGGACAGTAACGGGCGCGGCTGTTGGCGGAGGCTTAGGCGCGATTATCGGCCATCAGTCAGGTAAGACTGGTGCAGGAGCAGCTATAGGCGCGGCAGCAGGCGCGATTGGCGGCGCTGTCATCGCGGAAAAAATGGAAACAAAGTTTTGCCCGGTGTGCGGTAGAAGATTCACCTCATCAATTGAATATTGCCCTTACGACGGAACAGAGTTAAAACCTATTGAGGATAAAAATAATTGATACTCGATACTGGATACTTGATGCTCGATAGCAATTCTAGATATTCGATACACGATATTTAATAGCTAGTAAGATATGCATCGAATTATCGAGTGTTGAAAATCGAGTATCCAGTATCCAGTATCGAGAATCGAGTATCGAGAACCATGACACTTGCTGATAAAATAACTAGTATAAGGATTATTCTTATTCCGGTGTTTGTGTCTTTGCTTATTTATTCACATTCTATACCTTATTTACGCGCTTGGGCAATAATTGTTTTTCTTTTGGCTGTATTCAGCGATTTTTTTGACGGCCTTGCCGCGAGAATTAGAAAAGAAAAGTCAGAGTTCGGTCAAATTATAGATCCTTTAGCGGATAAACTCCTTTTGATTACAGCATTTATCACGTTGTATATAGTGCCGTCTTTTAAAATTTATTTATGGGTTATATTAGTTGTAGTGAGCAGAGATATGATCATTCTTTTTGGGGTGATAATTTTACATTTTTTCAGAATAGAAGTTACTATCGCCCCTTCTATATGGGGTAAATTAACTACTTTTTTTCAAATGTTTACTGTTTTTTGGATATTATTGGGAGCTCCTTATTATTTTTTTATTTGTGTCTTAGCGGTAATTTTTACTTTAATTTCAGGGTTTGACTATTTTTTAAGGGGGGCAAAAGAAATCAATGTTAAAATTAATTCTCTTAACCGTTAGTTATCTTTTGGGAAGTATTCCTTTTGGTTTTCTAATTACTTATGGAGTTAAAGGAGTAGATATTAGGAATTTTGGTTCGGGAAATATAGGGGCGACTAATGTAGTCAGAGTCGTAAGCAAACCTTGGGGAATTTTAGTTTTTTTGTTAGATTTTTTAAAAGGCTTGGCAGGGCCTTGCCTTACAGTATATTTGCTTGGCAGTTCAGCCAGCTTAATTATAATTCTTTCAGCTATTTTTGTTGTTTGCGGGCACAATTGGACGATTTTTCTTAAGTTTAAAGGGGGTAAAGGGGTTGCTGCTAGCTTGGGAGCTATAACCGGCCTGGCATTTATTTTTTCTCAGCTTTGGATTGCGCTTTTTGTGTCGTTAATTATTTGGGTAGTAGTATTTCATATATTTAAGTATGTATCCGCGGCTTCCCTTACGGCAAGCGCGGCTTTTCTTATTTATACTTGGATTTCTTCTTTACCTTTGGAGATTAAGTTTTTTTCTGTTTTGCTTTTTATTATTATAGCAGCCAGGCATAAAAAAAATATTCAAAGTCTTTTGGCAAAAAAAGAGAACCGGTTTGGTTGAAAAAAAGGGTGTTGGCAGTATCATTAAAAATAAACAGATACTCAATACACGATACTCGATACTCGCGGGAAGAAGGGTATATAGGAATTATAAAATGGATATTTATAAAATATATTCTTTACGAGTATCGAGAATCTAGTATCTAGTATCGAGCATAGGAGGAAATATGTCAAAAGAAAGTAATATTTTGGAGAATAAGAAAAGGCTTTGGAATTGGCGCTTTCGCAAATAGAAAAACAGTTTGGTAAGGGCGCGATAATGCGTATGGGCGACAGCGCGCATTTAGACGTTGAATCTATACCTACGGGAATATTTTCCCTGGATAAAGCTTTGGGCATAGGAGGCTTACCTCGAGGAAGAGTAGTTGAAATTTACGGCCCGGAATCTTCAGGCAAAACAACTTTAACCTTAAGCGTTATAGCTCAAGGGCAAAGTAATGCCGGAGTTGCCGCTTTTATTGATGCTGAACATGCTTTTGACCCCAGTTACGCTAAACTAATTGGAATAAATTTAGACGACCTTTTAATTTCTCAGCCTGACACCGGAGAACAAGCTTTAGAAATTGTGGAAGCTTTAGTAAGGTCTAACGCTGTAGATTTAATAGTTGTTGATTCAGTGGCCGCGCTAGTGCCTAAGGCTGAAATAGAAGGCAATATGGGCGATGGCCACATTGCTCTTCAAGCAAGGCTTATGAGTCAAGCTTTACGTAAATTAACCGCTGCTATAAGCAAATCTAAAACTTGTGTAGTGTTTATTAATCAGATAAGAGAAAAAATAGGAGTGATGTTTGGTTCTCCTGAGGTTACTCCCGGGGGCCGAGCTCTAAAATTTTATTCTTCAGTAAGAATTGATTTGAGAAGAGTTGCTACTATTTCCGGAGCTGAAGGAGCTACAGGCATAAAGGTTCGGGCTAAAATAGTTAAGAATAAAGTTTCGCCTCCTTTTAAAGAAGCAATGTTTGAAATAATGTATAATGAGGGTGTTTCAAAAACTGGAGCGTTAATTGACGCGGCGATTGAGAGTGGTTTGATCAAAAAGGCTGGAAGCTGGTTTTCTTTCAAAGATAAAAATTTATCTCAAGGTAAAGAACAGCTAAGAACATTGCTCAAAGAAGACGAATCTTTAAGAAAAGAGATTGAACAGGGGATGAAGGAGGAAGCTTTGGTAGTGAATTAAATAAAATTCCAAATAATAAATTCCAAATCACAAATAAATTCCAATATTCAATGTCCAAATTCCAAAAATTCTTTATTGGAATTTGAGGTTTGAGATTTATTTGGATTTTGGTGCTTGGTGCTTGGAATTTTAATATATTGAGATTTAGGGTTTAGAGTTTTATTAGCGGAGGTAAATCATGGTAAAGAAGCGAATGATGCTTGGGATAATTTGTGCCTGTATGTTTCTATCGCCTTCTATCTACGCCCAAGGCCGTTGTGAGTTGGAGGAAATGACTGTTAATGTTGCTTCGACGGTAGGCAAAGCAGTGGTTTCCATAAGCAGCGTGATTAAAGAGAAGGCGGCTGGCAGCCTTTATTTTAGTTCTCCTTTTGAAGATTCTGAAGATGATTTTTTTCAGAGATTTTTTGAAGAATTTTTTGGAGAAGTTCCTGAAAGAGAATATAAGAGGATGATTTTAGGAAGCGGTGTAATCATTGACAAAGAAGGGCATATTTTAACTAACGAACATGTGGTTTCCGGAGCTTCTCAAGTTAAAGTTAACCTTCCGGATGGTAGAGAGTTTGACGCTAAGATCAAAGGTATGGACAAGCGAAGCGACCTAGCATTAATTAAAGTAGATGCCCGAGATTTACCAGCGGCAAAATTAGGCGACTCTGACGGTTTACGCATTGGAGAATGGGTGGTTGCCATTGGAAACCCTTTTGGCCCTTATCTTGAAAGCGCCGAACCTACAGTTACTGTAGGGGTGATAAGCGCTCTTCATCGTTACTTACCTTCCTTAGAAGAAAGCAGCGAAAGTAATTATGATGACCTTATCCAAACTGACGCGGCTATTAATCCCGGTAATAGCGGAGGCCCTTTGGTAGATTTAGACGGAAAAATTATTGGAATAAATACGGCAATTCTTAGCAGAACCGGAGGATATCAAGGTTTAGGTTTTGCTATATCTATAAATAAAGCAAAGAAAATTTTAAGTAAACTGCTAAAAGGAGAAAAAATTCTTTATGGCTGGTTAGGTATAAATATTCAGGATTTAAATGACGATTTACGTAATTACTTCGGAATTAAAGAAAAAGAAGGAGTAATAGTTTTAAAAGTTAATAAAGATTCACCGGCGGAAAAAGGGGGAATTGAAGAAGGAGATTTGATATTGACTTTTAACAAACAGCCTATACGCACAACCAGAGATTTAGTAAAAATGATTTCTTCATCAGAAGCCGGAGAAACTGTTCCGATTAAGATAATTCGTTCAAGTAAAGTCCTTGATTTAAAAGTAAAAATAGGCACTATGACTCAAGAAGGTAAAGATACGGAAAATGTCGAGGAAACAACCAGCACTTTTAGAGGTATGACGGTAAATAACTTAACACCTTTTTATAAACAGAAATTCGGCCTTAAGATAGATAAAGGCGTAATTATTACCGGTGTTGAGGATGGCTCAGCGGCGGATAAGAGTGGGGTTAGAGCAGGAGATGTTATAATCAAGATTGAAAGCAAAAAAATTCAAAATAAAAATGATTTTGATGAGGCTGTAACTAAAATAACGGGAAGTTTTCTTTTAAAAACTGACAGAGGGTATTTTGTTGTGAAGAGCGCGGATTGACGCGGATGAAAATATAAATTAGGTTAAAAGTAGTTAAGTGAAGAGTAGTTTTGAAAGGACTCTTAAGTATTCTTTTCTTCTCTTAAAATATAGAGCGAGAAGCAGAAGTGAAATTGTTTCTTGTTTAGGGAAGAAAAGGTTTGATCAAGCTGTTATAGATAAAGTTTTGGCTTTTTTAGAAGAAAATAATTATATAAACGATAAAGAATTTGCCAGTCATTTTGTATCTTTTTTCAAGCAAGAAGGTTGGGGGCCAAAAAAAATTATTCTTAAACTTCAAAAATTAGGAATAGCTGAAGATTTAATTGAAGATACTTTAAAAGACAAACTAGGTTTTAGGCAAAGAATGAAAGAATTGATAGAAGAAAAGACAGGCCAAGATAAAAGTTTAGCAAACCAGCAAAAACTTTTCAGATTTTTATTATCAAGGGGATTTTCTTATGATGATATTTGTCAGGCATTAGGGGAATATGAGTACAAATAAGTTAAGAAAAATATACCTGGAATTTTTTAAACGCAGGGAGCACAAAATTTTTCCTTCAGATACCTTAGTGCCTGGGGATAAAACCGCGCTGTTTACTTCAGCAGGAATGAGTCAATTTAAACCTTATTTTTTAGGCGAAAAAAAAGATATAAAAAGAGCGGTATCTTGTCAGAAGTGCTTGCGTACCGGAGATTTAGATAGGGTAGGAAAAACAGCGTATCATCATACTTTTTTTGAAATGCTGGGTAATTTTTCTTTTGGCGATTATTTTAAAAAAGGAGCAATAGAATTTGCCTGGGAGTTTCTTCTAAAGGAATTAAATCTTAAAGAAAAAGACTTATGGATTTCGATATATAAGGATGATCAGCAGGCTTTAGATATCTGGAAGAATCATATAAGTATAAATCCTAAAAGAATAGTTCAACTTGGTGAAGATACGAATTTTTGGCCGGCCAGCGCTCCTAGCGCCGGCCCTAATGGAGTTTGCGGCCCTTGTTCAGAGATTTTTTTTGACCGAGGTAAAAATCCAGCCTGCGGCAGGGATGATTGTAATCCTGATTGCTCCTGCGGCCGGTTTGTTGAAGTTTGGAATTTAGTTTTTACTCAGTTTAACAGGGTGAGCAAAAATACCTTAGAACCTTTGCCTCAAAAAAACATTGATACCGGAATGGGCCTGGAAAGAATGGCTTCAGTACTGCAGGGTAAAGATACTAATTTTGATATAGATATTTTTTATCCTGTAGTAAAGTTTGTAAGAGAAATTTTAGAAGTTAAAGTTTTAAACCAGGAAGCCGCGAATATGATAAATTCTATTGTAGACCATGCTCGGGCCGCGGTTTTTTCCATAGCTGACGGAGTTTATCCCTCTAACGAAGAAAGAGGGTATGTGGTAAGAAAGATTATTAGGAGAGCGATATTTCGCGCGAATCTTTTAGGCCGAAATAAGCCTTTTATTCATAGAACCTGCGCGTTATTCGTCGAACTCATGAATGAACCTTATCCGGAAATTTCCAGTAAAAAAGAAACTATTATCAAAGTTATCAAAGCCGAAGAAGAAAAGTTTTTTTTAACCCTTAAGGCGGGGAAAGAGAATCTTTTGGCTGAAATTAAAGAGTTAAAAGATAAAAAGAAGAATATTATAAATTCAAAGCAGTTATTTAACTTTTATGATACCTATGGTTTTCCTTTGGAATTAAGCAAAGATATCGCTTCTAAACATAATATTGAAGTGGACGAAGAAGGCTTTAGCATTTTGCTCGCTCAACAGCAGGAACTTTCCCGGAAGAAGAGCAAATTTAGTGAAAATGTATTTGAACAGGGCGTTGGCTTAAAAGAAGTTACTAAATTTATTGGTTATGATTGCCTGGAAATTCAAGCTCAAATTTTAAGATTGTTGGCTGTTCAAGTTGGCCAAATTAGCGTTAAGGACGAAAAAAAGTCTTTGGAAGAAAATCAAGAGGGAGCAGTTATTTTGGATAAAACTCCTTTTTACCCACAGTCTGGAGGCCAAATGGCGGATAAAGGCTGGATAAAAACAAAGAGCGGTTTATTTGAGGTAGAAGAGGTGATTAAGGCTGGAGAAACCATTATTCATAGAGGCAAGGTAATCAAGGGCAGCATTGATCAGAGTAAAGGAATTTGCAGCGTAGATGGCAAGAGAAGGCTCGCGCTTGCCCGGGCCCACACAGCTACTCATCTTTTACAAGCGGCATTGCGGAAAGTTTTAGGAGAGCATGTAGCTCAACAAGGCTCTTTGGTTGATAAAGATAGGCTTCGTTTTGATTTTACTCATTTTGAAGCTCTTAAAACAGAAGAGTTATTAGAGGTTGAAAGGTTGGTTAACGAGTGGATTGGACAAGGTTCTTTAGTATATAAACAAGATCTTTCTTATGATAAAGCTAAGCAGGAAGGCGCGCTGGCTTTTTTTGAAGATAAATATAAGAACAAAGTTAGGGTGGTGTCAATAGGAATTCATAGCAAGGAATTATGCGGCGGAATACATTTAAATAATACTTCTGAGGCTGGCTTTTTTATGATCGTCAGTGAATCTTCTATAAGCAGCGGTGTCCGAAGGATAGAAGCGGTGACCGGCGGCATTGCGGCAAATAGGATTATTAAAGAACTAAAAAATGATTTAAGAAAATTAGAAGAAAAATATTCAAAGGAATTAAAAGATTACAAACAAATATTTACTGCTCAGATAACGGAGAGTGTATTTCTTGATATAGCAAAGGCGGAATCTTTTAGTAAAAAGGAAATAAAAGGAATAACTTTTTTTCGCTATATTTATGAAAAAGAAAAAATACTAAATCTTGATATTGCTGTTTTAGGCAGGACAGTAATAGATAGATTAAAGAGCAAATTAGGGCCGGCATTTATATTTTTAGTTTTTTCCTTAAAAGGACAAAACAGGTTTATTTGTTCAGCCGCGGACGATCTAGTTAAAAAAGGAATTAGTTGTAAAAAATTTGTTTCTGATTATGGTAAAGAATTATCTTTAAAAGGCGGAGGTAAAGACAATCTTGTTCAGGGAAGTAGGGGCGCAATATCTTGCACCCGCTTTATAGATGAGGTTGAAAATTGTTTCACCGAATTCATAAACCGTATTTCTAATCCGGAGTAATAGAATGAGAGTAGTAAGAAATTTAGAAAGTTTAGAAAAAATTCTTGTTAAGGCGAGAGAATCTAAGAACACGGTTCAAGATAAAGTTTGTAAAATAGTAAAAGACGTGAAAGAAAACGGAGACGCGGCCCTAGCAGAATACACCAAGAAATTTGATAAAGTAAGAATATCAGCTAAGGAATTCAGAGTAAGCGAATCGGAAATAAGCGCGGCTTTTAATGAATTGGATTCTTCTCTAATATCCGCGTTTAAGACGGCGATAGATAATGTAACTAAATTTTATAAAGAACAAATTCCTAAGACTAAAAGAGTAAAGAGCGAAAACGGAAAAACTTTAATTAGCCGTTATATGCCCTTAGAAAGAGTTGGGGTGTATGTTCCTGCCGGCACAGCGCCCCTAGTATCTTCGGTATATATGTCGGTTATTCCGGCTTTGACTGCCGGCGTTAAAGAAATAGTTTTGGTATCGCCGCCTTGTAAGGATAAATATATTAATCCTTTTATTCTCGCGGTAGCTTCTCTTCTTAAAATAAGAGAGATTTACCGTTTAGGAGGCGCTCAAGTTATCGCGGCTTTAGCCTATGGGACTAAAACTATTAAAAAAGTAGATAAAATCGTAGGCCCGGGAAATGAATTTGTTACTGAAGCAAAACGTCAGGTATTCGGGTTTGTTGATATTGATATGCTGGCTGGGCCTTCAGAGGTTGTTATCCTCGCTTCAGGAGGAACAAAGATTGAACACGTTATTGCTGATTTGGAGGCTCAAACAGAGCATCACAATGGTATAGGTATTGTTATTACTAATTCGCATAAAATCATAAGAGAATTGCGTAAAACAAAGGTTAACGGCTATGCTTTAAGGGTAAAAAATTTAGATGAAGCAGCAAAAGCCGCTAATTTAGTCGCTCCTGAACATTTAGAGATTTTGACTAAAAAGCCGCATTTAGTTTTAAAAAATATTAAAAATGCCGGAGCAATATTTTTGGGAGAATGGACACCGGTTGCTTTAGGAGATTATACTGCCGGGCCAAGCCATGTTCTTCCTACCGGAGGAAGCAGTAAGTTTTTTTCCTGCCTTTCAGTAAAAGATTTTCTTAAGGAAACACATATTATAAGTTATACTAAAAAAGCCTTACAAGAGGAAGTCCAGGTTCTTGAAAAAATAGCAGCTTTAGAGGGAATGACTAAGCATATAGAAAGCGTTAAGAAAAGACTATAAAAGAGGCATACTTTGGATGTCTGTGTAATCGGTCTTAAATCGGTGTAATCAGGCATAACCGAAGGTTATGCCAGGAGGAGAAAGATGAGAAAAGCAGAAATACAAAGGAAAACCAATGAGGTTGATATTAAGGGTAAGCTGGCAATTGACGGCTCAGGGAAAACCGGCATAAGCACTGGATTTGAACCTTTGAATCATTTACTTACTTTGTTTGCTTTCCATGGCTTTTTTGATTTGGAATTAAAGGCTAAAGGTGACCTTGCTCATCATATAATTGAAGATTTAGGGATTGCTTTAGGTAAGGCTTTCAAAGAGGCTTTAGGCGATAAAAAAGGCATTAAAAGATACGGGTCTTTTTCCTTGGTTATGGATGAAACTGTAGTTGAGGCTAATGTTGATATAAGTGGGCGGCCGGTATTCCATCAGAGAGCTTTAGCGAATATAATTTTTGATAAAAATAGTAAATTTGATGATACTAATTTTAGTTATGAGGACGCTGAAGGGTTTTTAAAGTCTTTTGCTCAGCATGCTGGCGTAGGTTTGGTTTGTGTTATTAAGTCTGATCCTGAAGATTTACATCATTTGTTGGAAGCGCTTTTTAAGGCTTTAGGTAAGGCTTTGGACGAAGCTAGTCAAATTGACCCTCGAAGAAAAGGAGTCCCGTCGACAAAGGGGATAATTGATTAATTATAAATTGCGTAGGGGCGGGCCGTGCGTCCGCCCGTTACCGAATAATTAATATTATTTAATTTTAACG
>JBDRIY010000105.1:0-6025 GCA_043815445.1 Candidatus Omnitrophota bacterium | reverse complement strand
TAAATTTTTTACAGCTTTTCTTGAAAAAACTGAATTCCACCACTCTGGTGAAAGCCTATTTTCAAGCATACACTTTCTTATTTTATAAGTCTTGTAGTGTTTCATTATGCCCAGATATGAGTTCATACTGCTTATAAACCGCTTTTTTTCTTCATCAGTCGGTACGCAGTTATTGATAATTCTGTTTTGTTTTTTTACGGCCTGGTAAAAATTGCCTTTGGTACGATTACCGATATAGTTACGGTAAGGTTTTATTACCGCGCCGAGAAATAAAAATCCTGTCTTGTAATGTTTTATTTTTGTTTTATTGGGATGCAGGGTAAGTTTTTCATTCATTTTTAAATAATCCGCGATTTTCGGCAAAGCGCCTAAAAGATAACCTTTATCAGGATGCATAATAAAAAAATCATCTACATAACGGCCGTAATAACCGAAATCCATAATTTTCTTCATCCAATGGTCAAAATCATTCAAAAACACATTGCCGAAAAGCTGGCTGGTAAGATTGCCTATAGGCAGGCCGCAGCCCGGCGAAGTATAAAACAAACTTTTGTTGGCAGGAAGCCCTGTCCAGCCGGAACCCGGGCCTTTAACTTTGCAATTGTCCGCCGGATTGCGAAATATAGTTTTCTTCAGCAAAAAATCAACTATATCTTTATCAAAAGATATACCCTTACCCGCAGACTGCGCCACAACTGCTTTTTTTGTCATTCTCCGCGAAAGCGGAGAATCCAGAAAATCTTTGAAATCAATGCCTCTGGATTGCCCGGTCAAGCCGGGCAATGACAAGGCGGATATTGTGGCACAGTCTGCTGATAAAGCGCGCTTTTGATACTCTCTTTGCAATATACCGTTTACTTTATGATATAACAGCTCTCTATTAATACCCATAAAATAACCGGAAATATCCATTTGCATAATCCAGCAGTCTTTCTTATAGTTTTGGGAACAGGCGCGTAAAAACTTTGCCGCTCTTTTAATGCCGGCGCTTGTGCCTTTGCCTTTACGGCATGAATAGCAGTCGTAAATAAGGTATTTTTCAATTATCGGGCTGATGTATTGAAATAAAAGGTGGTGGATAACTCTGTCTCTAAAATTCGCGGCGAATATTTCGCGTTGGACAGGCTTATTTATGATAAAGGCTGTTTCGGGCAAAGGCCGGTAAGAGCGGTTTTCAATTTCGTTGTATAGCTTAAATATTTCATGCTCAAAATTTAATTCAAATTTTAATTGATTAATAGTGTTTCTTTTATTTCGCCGCGCTCTGTAATAAGCCTGAAATAAATCAGTAATTATTGAACTTCGCATTACTATGGGTTCTGGATTCCCGCTGGAGTTTATCCCCGTGAAAACGGGGACGGGAATGACATTCTACGCAACTAATACACAGTGTTCTGGATTCCCGCTTTCGCGGGAATGACAGAGGGCCGAACGGGAATGACAATAGCAGGACATAATCGTAAATTATCCATTATCCATTATCGATTACCGATCGCCTTTGCCTGTTGACTTTTTCCAGCCGCTAAGCTGTTTGCTTACGTTTTCTATCAATAGATTAAGCGCGATCATTCTTTTCATATTTATCTGCCGCAAATCATACAGCAGGCGTATAAGCAAACGCACCGCTTCGGTATTTTCTCTGCATTTATCTATATGTATTTCTTTTTCCCGGCTGACATTAGCTTTATATATTTGCAATAACAATTCAAGGGTTTCGTTTTTCAGTTTTTCCCCAATAGTATATTTGTATTCGCGTGACAAGCTACTTGTCATTTTATAGATTTCTATCAGTAAATCATACCCTTTTTTGAAAACAGGTAAAGTGGTGTATAGTGCCATAATTTATTTTTTCCTTTTTACAGATCCTTCGTCGCAAGCTCCTCAGGATGACGGACAGTCTCTATATTAATAAAATACCCCCGCCTGTTTAGACGCGGGCGGGGGTATTTTGGCAGAAAAGATTTCATAGGCGCTGAGGCAGCGGACGCTAAAACCATAAGCCTTATTGTTGTTGTTCATGTTGCTATTGCCGCTGTTGAAGTTCAGGTTGTGCCCGTTGGTACTGCTGTTCTGGGTACTGCTCCAATAGTTGCCGTTGCTGCCTCTGTTCTCCAGCGCGCCGGTGCTGTTGTTGAGTCGACCGGCGGCATGCCAGCCAATAAGTTGCCTCTTTACATGTGAATACAAGCAACTAAGCATGTATTCATCTTTTTTTGCTCTCGGAAAACGATATTTATTCCTAAAGCGGGCAACCCGACTATAATCTGCTCGCTAACCAAAACCGTAGTCTTGGTTACTCCGGCATTTTATTTTTCTGCCAAAAAAAACTCGGCCCCTGCGGGGCAAGCTTAAATTATCAAATAATCAAATTGTCAGTCGCTGAGGCAGCGGACGCTAAAACCATAAGCCTTATTGACGTTGTACATGTAGCTACTGCCGCTGTAGAAGTACAGGTAGTGCCCGTTGGTACTGCTGGTCTGGGTACTGCTCCAATAGGTGCCGTAGCTGCCTCTGCTCTCCAGCGCGCCGGTGCTGCTGCTGAGTCGACCGGCGGCATGCAGTTTTAAGACAGAGGCGTAAGTATTGTTATAGTTAGACCATACTCCGTTTGAGTCGGCGTTAGTCCATTCAGTATAAGTAGGCAGGCGCCAGCCTGAGCCAAGTAGTAGAGTGCAGGGGTCAAGAGCTGGATTCCAATTAGAAGCATTATCTCCTGAATCAGTGTAATTTTCAGTTTCATCAATTGAAGCAATCCAAGCTGTACTCGGAGTACGTGTCACGTCGTACTTGAAACCCTGCTTTCGGTTAAACTGCCAATACCAGCCCGCGGATTCGGGAGTAGGATCTGTAGCTGAGGTTGCCTGCTGGGTTGCTCCTAAGTTTTGGGTTATCCAGCATTTTTCAGAGCCGGTGAGAGAAGATGCTACAGTTCCATAAGTGATACTTACTGTAGCCGGAGCGGTGTCGCCGCTGGTGTGGTTAACATCAACCGGATACCCGCAAAACCAACCGGCTGCCGCGGTCAAGGTTACGGTTAAGCTTTGCTCGCCTCCGGCAGTGTCTGAAGTTGGGGCGGTAAGCCGAAGGTCAAAGGTTTGGGTTCCGCTGGCGGCAAGGTATTGTTTGAGAAGAATTCCGTTTCCGCTATTGGTTATCGGGTCTGACCAGCTTCCTGCGGCATCGTATTTAAGAATAAAAGTATCCGCGCCGGCGCTTGAGCCCGGGCTCCAGTTAGCTCCGTCTGCTTTAATATAGATATTTGAATAAACATCCCCTTCATTAGTCGCTGTCCAGGTATCTCCTGAGGTTTCCTTTACCGCGCCCATACCGGCGCTTCCTATTGCCCATGTCCCGCCGCTAACTGAAACCGCCAGCCCGGCGTAAGCCAGAGCAGTAAATCCTAAACAAAAAATACAAACTAAGGAAACAATTTTTACTCTCATTTTATTCCTCCTCCCTGTTTCGCACCCTAAATATAACATAATCCGCCCCCCTTCATCCACCCGTAAACCTACCCCTTTCCCTTGCACAAACTACTTATTATATAATCTAAGATTCCTCGCCGCTTCCTGCCTGCCGGCAGGCACTCCTCGAAATGACAGGGAAATGGGTCATTTTTTTTAATAGGGACAGCGACCATTTTTCTTATTGGTGACACATACCTAATTCTTCAACTGTATTATTATAATCCGGGGACACACACCTAATTATTTTACTTTTGTTGACTAATTAATAATAAGGTTTCCCATGGGTATAGCTGTATAACTTTTTCACAGCCCTTGTTACCTTCTTGCTTGTTTAAGGTAACACAAAATAAATTACTCACTTTATATTTTTCACCAAAATAGATTAAATTCTTCATTGCTTTGCATGAATAACTTAATTTTGCTTCTAAGGGCAAGAATTTTTCTTTGCTTTTTGCCGGCGAAATTAAGCTATTCAAAAATATCTTATTCTCTACGATAAAATCTATTTCTTGCCCTTTATTAGTTCTCCAAAAATGAATATTGTCAACCCCGATATTCTTCCGTAAATTCGAATAAATACTGCTTTCAAATAATTCTCCGCTTAAAACACGGGCAAAAGTCTTATTGGCTAAAATATTAGCAATGCCGGTGTCTTCTAAAAACACTTTCGGCATTTTAGTTAATTCGCTTCTAATATTTTTGTGAAAAGGATAAATCTGCCTAATGATATAAGTATTCTCTAAAATAAACAAGTAATCAGACACGGTTTGCTTGGCTAGATTTAGTGTATTAGATAGTTCTAGAATATTTAAAAGCTGTCCTGTCTGGCCGGCTAATATTTTTAGCAAATTATTAAATTTATTAATATTTCTGATATTAGCTAAATCCCCTATGTCTTTTTTAATGTAAGTATTTATGATTTGCTTTAGCTTTAGTTCTTTTTTTTCAATTGAAGGCTCAAGCGTAATCGCCGGATATCCGCCGATTAAAGCGAACTCTTCGTACAGTTTTTTTAACCGCGTCTCTAAAGCCTTTGACAACTTTGTTTTTAGGTTGATTTCCTCTTTTTTAAACCACAAAAACTCTTCAAAGTCCAGCGTGAAAATCTCAAAATCTATGCTTCTGCCGGCTAACGAGTCCTTGAATTTTGACTTTATAGCAAAACTCGAAGAGCCGCTTACTACTAGTTTAATTTTTCCTCTGTAACGGTCATAAAATAATTTGAGAAAAGAAGAAGGATTTTTCAAATATTGGATTTCATCAATAAATAAATATATTTTTTTGTTAAAATCGCAGTTGATGCCTCTCAAGTGGTTGACTACCTCATCTACTCCATTATCACAAATATCAACTAAATTAAAATCTTCTAAATCAAGATAAACTAAATTGCTTTCTTTAACTTTGCCTTTCAGAATTCTACTGATTAAATAGTTGATAATTGAAGTCTTGCCAACCTGCCGCGCCCCATGCAAAACAACAATCTCATCATCTTCTAAAAACTTAATTATTCCGGCAATGATTTTTCGATTGATTAACTGACGCATATCACCTTTCTTATTTTTACAACTATAGTTTACTAAATACCCGATATTTTGTCAACTATAAATTCCTATTTATAATTCAGGGACATATTATATAATTCGGGGACACACACCTAATTATTTGTTGACTAATTAATAATTAGGTGTGTGTCCCCGAATTATTGCGGGAATGACAGAAAAGCACTGTCATTCCCCCTCTAACTACTATAAAACCCTATCTTTTTCTTCGGTTTATCCAACGGCCTCAATAACTCCTTTATCGCGTCAAAAACTACCTGAAATTGATAGTCGTATTTCTTCTCCATATTCTCTATTTTTCGCCTTAAGCCTTCATTGCTCAGGAGCATTTCCCTAAGTTTGGTAAACGTTCTCATAATTTGGATATTTACCATTATCGCTCTTTTGCTATTAAGTACGCTGGAAAGCATCGCAACCCCTTGCTCTGTGAAGGCCATGGGTGAATATCGCAAACCCATCTTGATTTCTTTGGAGGTTCCAAATTGGCATCTCCAATTTTCAAATTCTTCCTTTGATAATATAAACATAAAATCCTCAGGAAAACGCTCAATATTCCTTTTTACTTGTCTTTTTAAATGCGCTGTTTCAACCCCATAAAGCGCCGCCAAGAATCGGTTATCGAGTTGAAAACGACATTTTTATCTGGACGGCTAAAACAAAGATGTCTTCGGGGTTGTTTTTCTTGCTTTTTACTTCTATGACTGCCTGGTATTTTTTATTCCGGTATTCTTCATTTTCGGGAATTTTTAAGTAGAGTTCTACTTCTTTAATTTCGCCGGATTCAACAAAAATCTCTTTGTTTTCAGGAATTATCCAGGAAGTATCAGGGATGTCGGAATAGCCTTTTTTCAGAGGAGTGTTGATTTCAAGGCAGTAAAGCGGGGTTATGGTATAGGTGAAACTTTCAGCGCTTTTATTATGAATTTGAAGTTTAGCGCCTTGGGGCATTAGTTCTGAAACAGCGAGTTTAACGCCGGTAAGACAGTCCTCTACTTTTAT
>JBDRIY010000104.1:0-30149 GCA_043815445.1 Candidatus Omnitrophota bacterium | reverse complement strand
AGACCGGATAAAGGAGGCAGGATTAAAAGTCCTGCATAAAGTCTCCACAGTCAATATGGCCCTAAAAGCCCAGGAAGCGGGTGTCGATGCCGTCATTGCCACGGGGTATGAAGCCGGGGGGCACATAGGCCGGGATGAGATGACAACATTCTGCCTGGTACCCCAATTAGTTGATGTCCTCGATATTCCAGTTGTGGCGGCAGGAGGTATCGGTGATGCCAGGGGGCTTGTGGCTGCCTTTGCCCTCGGCGCCGAAGGAGTGGAGATGGGGACACGGTTTGTGGCTACCCGGGAATGCCCGGCGCCGGATTATTTTAAGCAGTCTATTGTCGATGCCGGTGACGGCGCTACGGTGACATTGGGGAAAAAGATGCCGATGCGCGTCCTTAGAAATAAAAAAACCGAATCAATCGGCAACCCTGAAAAGGGGGAGGATGCGAAAGGGGGTGAGGGGGAAGACGGATCCTATGTCCAGGGAGATGCCGATACGGCCATTATGCCCTCCGGTCAGGTCGTCGGCCAGATAAGAGATATCAAGGCTATCGCAGAGGTTTTTCCCGAGATGATCAGGGAAGCAGAGGCATTGTCAACGCGACTTCAAGCCTTCTTTAAGGGATAATGATTATTAAACCGGTGTAGGCTCTCTCTTGTGTGCCTGGTTATTGTATTGCCTCTTTGAATCGCGGTTCAGGGCCCTGAGGGGCTGGGCATATTATTTTATCCAAATCCCCGTAAACGGGAATTGAGGGGCCAGGTACTGCAACACAATAACCTGGACCTATTTCTCATCGCCTGTATGGTTTAGCGTGTAAATTACAAAAAGCACCCTATACTGTTTTCTAATTTAACTCTAAACATCGCGTTAGGTAAAGCTTCTGCTATTTCTCCTTCAACTTCTATTAAACCTTCTTTTGCCACCTATTTACTCCCTAATATAAAGTACGCGAATATTTTCCGCGCTAATTCTCGCCTACTGTGTTAATATCCACGGCCCTTTTTCCGTTATTGCTACAGTATGCTCAAAGTGAGCGGATAAAGAGTTGTCCTGTGTTTTCGCCGTCCAGCCGTCATTCAAAATGTCTACCTCAAAATGACCGGCGGAAACCATAGGTTCAATCGCGAGAGCATGTCCTTGTTCAAGGCGCATACCCTGCCCTTTTTTTCCAAAGTTAGGAACTTCAGGCCGAAGATGTAAATCTCTACCTATTCCATGGCCTACAAATTTTCTTATTACAGAAAAATTATTCTTTTCTACAAAACTTTGAACGGCAAAACCTATGTCTCCTACTTTTGAACCTGCTTTGATTGAGCGTATTCCTTCATAAAGAGACTTAAAAGAAACTTTTATCAGTTTTCTTGCTAAGCTAGAAACTCTACCTACAGCATAGGTATGAGCAGTATCAACGAACAAGCCCTTATATTTAATACCTAAATCAACGCTTACAATATCACCATTACGAATTAATTTTTGTGAAGGGATTCCATGGATTATCTCTTCGTTAACCGACACACAACAAGAAGCGGGATAATCCATGTATCCTTTGAAGGCAGCTGTCATTCCTGAATGTTTACTCAACTCATCTTCAAAAAAATTTTCAATGCTTTTGGTACTAATCCCCTGTTTAATAAAAATTCTTAACTTTCTTAAGATCGCCGCAGCTATTTTCCCCGCTTTTCTCATAACTATTAATTCCTCTCGGCTCAAGGGCTCTATCATTGCAGTTTATACTTTATTCTTTCAAAAATCTCTTCTTTATCGCCGTTGCCGTCAACCTTAATAAGTTTTCCTTTATTTTGATAAAAATCTAAAATCTTACGGCTTTGATCGGAAAACACCTCCCAACGTTTCTTTATAACTTCAGGATCATCGTCCGCTCTTTGAACCAGTTCCGCGCCGCAATTATCACATATACCTTCTTCCCTAGAACGTAAATTTTCTAAATGATAGTTTGCGCCGCAAGACTTGCATATTCTTCTTTTAGAAAGACGGCCTATTATAGTTTGCTGGCCAACATCTAAATATATAAAACTATCAAAGCTATTGTTATTTTTTTCTAAAATTTCATCTAACTTTTTAGCCTGGCTTAGGTTACGCGGGTATCCATCAAGGATAAACCTTTCGAAATTAATATTTTCCTCAACCACTCTTAAAACTACTTCATCGGGAACAAGCAGGCCTTTTTCCATATAATTCTTAACTTCTTGGCCTAACTCACTATTTTTTTTAACTTCTTCCCGCAAAATATCCCCTAAAGATATCTTTTTTAAATTAAAGTATTTACTAAGCATTACAGCTTGAGTGCCTTTTCCTGAACCAGGTGAACCAAATAATATTATCTTCATAACAATTAAATTCGAAATTCGAATATCGAAATTCGAAACAAATTCAAAATTCTAAATTCTAAACGGGTATTGAATTCATTAACATTTCGAATTTTCTCCATTTTCTTCATTTGTTTCGTATTTCGGATTTCGTGCTTCGGATTTTAGAATTTATCTTCTTCCTTTTAACGTACTTCCCTTTATAAAACCATCATAATGGTGAATAAGCAGCTGGCCTTCAACCTGTTTCATAGTGTCAAGAACAACCCCCACCATAATCAAAAGAGTAGTGCCCCCAAATAAAGAAGCCAGCGCGTAAGACGGTACTTTGAAAGTGTACATAACGATATTAGGAAAAATCGCTATAAAACTAATATAAAGAGCCCCTATAAATACTATACGTGTAGCTACAAAATCAAGATAATTAGACGTCGGCTTTCCCGGCCTTATTCCCGGAATAAAACCTCCATACTTTTTTAAATTATTAGATATTTCCAAAGGGTTAAATACCATTGCTGTATAAAAATACATAAAAAACATAATAAACCCAACGAAAATTAAATTATACCAAAGCCCTCTCTGCTGCATAATACTCTGTAAAAATCCTAAAAACTTTGTTGTTTTAGGAAGAAACATCGCTATTGTCGCTGGAAAAGAAATCACACTACTGGCAAAGATTATAGCAATCACTCCGGACATATCCACTTTTATAGGCAGATAAGTGCTTTGTCCTCCATAGACTTTCCTACCTACGACTCTTCTTCCATATTGAATAGGTATCCTGCGTTGAGCTTGAGTGAAAAGAACTACTGCCGCGACCATTAAAAAAAGCAAAATTATAAGAACAGCTATGATAGGGGTAGAAATTTGTCTTTTTGCGGCATCAAAGGGAGAATAAAGCATCCATAGCTGCTGCAGCGAGGAAGGAATTCGTGATATAATACTTGTCGCTATAATTATTGATATTCCGTTACCTATGCCTCTTTCTTGAATTTGCTCTCCTAACCACATAATAAAGATAGTCCCGCAAGTCAAAGTAAGAATAGTAATAAATTTGAACACGATTCCTGGATGAGGAACTATAACTATACCTTGAAAATTATTAGGATTTTCGAGCCATAAAGATAAAAATAAACCCTGAACTCCGCATAAAATAAAAGTGAGATATCTTGTAAATTGGTTTATCTTTTCATATCCGCCCTTGCCTTCCTTAGCAATTTTTTCCAAAGCTGGAACCACAGCCGTTAAGAGCTGCATAATAATAGACGCTGATATATAAGGCATAATTCCTAAAGCAAAAATGCTTAAACGAGTCAAGGCGCCTCCAGTAAAAAGGTTAACCATTCCTAAAATAGTCTGGCCTTGAGTTTTTGCTATTTTGTCAAAGAACTGAGATAAGGCAAAGGTATCTACACCGGCAGTAGGAATAAAACAGCCTGTGCGATAAACAATTAATAAAGCAAAAGTTATGAAGATCTTTTTCTTCAGTTCCGCTATCTTAAATATATTACTTATTGACTCAAACATTTTACTAAAAATTAATATCTAATAATTATTGGTTAAGTTGTTGGGTTAAGGTCAGGATACCAGTTTGGAAAATTGGGTCAGGTAGTTGATATTTTTTTAACACCTGACCCTGGCCTAACTACTAAACTGGCTTCTTGACCCTTATCTAACTGCTACTATAGCCTTTCCTCCGGCGGCTTCTATTATTTTTTTAGCGCTTGAGGAAAATTTATCCGCTTTAAACGCCATCTTTAGGGTGAATTTATCTTTTACCCTCCCGAGAATCTTAACCGGTTTCTTGTCATCTTTTATGAGGTTAAACTGCATTAAAATCTCGGGCGTAACTTCTTTAGAGTCTTTTATTCTAGCCTGAATATCCCCTAAATTAACTATTTGATACTCTTTACAGCGAGGAGGAGTAAAGCCCCTTTTGGGAATTATTCTATAAAAAGGCAAGTTTCCGCCTCTAAAACCAATATAAGGAAGTTTTTTCCCTTTGCGTTGGCCTGCTCCTTTATGGCCGCGTCCGCTAGTTTTGCCCGTTCCTGACCCTGATCCTCGGCCCAATCTTTTCGGCTTTTTATTCTTAATTTTAACTTTTATATTCGATAAATCCATATCTCCACCCGTATTAGTCCTTGCTCTCAACCGGCGCAGGCTCGCATTCCGCGGAATCCCTATGAACCCGCCGTGTTTTTAAACTTTTTAAACCTTGAAAAACGGCTTTTACAACATTTACCTGATTCGTAGAATTCTTTAAATTCTTAGTTAAAAGATCTTTTATCCCGGCACATTCACAAATTGATCTTACCGGTGAGCAAGCGATAACCCCTGTCCCCTCAATCGCGGGCTTAAGCAAAATTTTGACCGCGCCAAATTTTCCAATAACCTCATGGGGTATTGTTGTTCCTTTTTTGTTGATCATAATTAAAACTTTTCTTGCCTTGCCCAGCGCTTTTTTAATAGAATCAGCAACCTCATTTGCCTTACCTAAAGCAAAGCCAGCGCTCGACTGCCCATCACCAACAACAACTAAAGCCGCGAAACATAAATTCTTACCGCCTTTAGTAACTTTCGTTGTTCTATTAATAGAAAGAACTTTTTCGACAGAAGCTTCTTCTTTCCTCTCGGGATAATTTGAACCGCGGCCATCAGTTTTCTTAAAAGGCTTTTTTTCTGATTTTGAATCTTTCATATTTTACTCTTTTTTCCCCTTAATTATCTGTATAATATTTACCCTAGAACTTCAATCCCCCTTCTCTGGCTCCCTCAGCTAAACTTTTTACTCTACCGTGATATTGATATCCTCCTCGATCGAAAGATACAGCTTTAATTCCTAAATTTATTGCTTTATCCGCTATCCCCTTGCCGATCTCTCTAGCGGCTTTAACATCGGCGGATTTTATATTTTTACTTTTAAATTCTTTACTTAAGGTAGAAAACCCAGTCATTACTTTCTGGGCAGAATCGTCTATAAGCTGAGCGTAAATATTCTTTTTACTGCGAAAAACCGTTAAGCGAGGCTGTTCTTTTTTGCCCTTAATTTTCTTAGTAACTCTCTTATGCCTTCTTCCTCTTCCTACACTTTTCATATCCTGATTCTCCGTTTTTACGAGTATCAAGTATCTAGAATCGAATATCTAGAATTACTTTGCCAAAGCTTTTCCTACTTTTTTACGCACTTCTTCACCAGCATACCTTATGCCCTTACCCTTGTAAGGTTCAGGAGGGTAAACCCTCCTGATTTTCGCGGTAAATTCGCCTACTTTTTGTTTATCTATACCCTCAATGGATATCTTAATAGCAGAAGGAGTAGAAACCTTTAATCCTAAGGGAACATCCATTTCAACCGGATGAGAAAACCCCATATTTAAAACAAGCTTTTGGCCTTTCATCTGAGCTTTATACCCAACACCCACTATTTCAAGTTCTTTTTTAAACCCTTTAGTAATTCCCTCTATCATGTTACTAATTAATACCCTAATTGTGCCATGAAGACTTTTCAACTCTTTAGTGTCATTTTCCCTTTTAATTACCAAAGTATTATCGTCCAGCTCTATCTTTATCCCCTGAGGAACAGTTAACTGTAGTTTTCCCTTTGAACTTTCCGCTAAAACAGAATTTCCTTCTATCTTTATTTTAGCTTCCTTAAGTAATACTATTGGTTGTTTTCCTATTCTTGACATTATTCGCTCCGCTCATTACTCGATACTAGATACTATATTCTCGTTTCTCGATATTTGATTCTCGATACTAGATAACTCGATTTCTTACGAACTATCAAGTATCGTGTATCGAGTATCTAGCCTTACCAGATCATCCCTATAACTTCTCCGCCAATTCCTTTAGCTTTTGCTTCTCTATCTGTAAATACACCTAAAGAAGTAGAGACTATAGCTATGCCGTAGCCTCTTAAGACTGAAGGCATCTTTTCATGCTTTGTGTATACTCTTTTTCCAGGCTTAGAAATCTTCTTTATCTGTGTGATTACACCCTCTTTTCCGTCATATTTCAAATAAACTTTTATCTTCTTGAAATTTTCAAGCTCAACCTCTTTGTAATTTTCTAAATAACCTTCTCTCTTTAAAATATCACAAATTTTTAATAAAAAACTTGAGTAAGGAATATAAGCATCTTCCTTCCTCGCGCTTGAAGCATTCCTTATTATAGTAAAAGAATCACTAATTAAATCTGTTCTACTCATGTCACTCTCCTCTAACTCCTCGCTTCGTTCGGCATTGCAAAATGCAAAATTAGCAATTAGCAATGCAAAATGTTAAAATCATTTTAATTTTCTTTCATTTTAAAATGCTAATTGTTAATTGTTAATTTTGCATTTCCTTATTACCAACTGGCTTTCTTTACCCCGGGTATCAACCCTTGCCAAGCTAACTCTCTAAAACATATCCGGCAAAGATCAAAATCTCTCATATAGCCTCTAGGCCTTCCGCAAAGACGGCAGCGATTTTTATGCCGGGTAGAAAATTTCGGCTTTATCCTCTCTCTTTTCCATTTCTCAATTTTTGCTGTAGTCGCCATTATTCACTCCACTCATTATGCCGGCATTAGCGCTTTTGCCAACAAGTAAACACGTTAATATTAATACTTATCCGCGCTTTTTCGAAAAGGAAAACCAAACATTTTAAGAAGCTCTTTAGCTTCTCCATCTGTTTTCGCGTTGGTATTGAGAGTAATGTTCATTCCTTGCGTTCTACTTATTCTATCAACATCAATTTCAGGAAATATACCTTGTTCAGATAAACCAAATGTATAGTTTCCTTGTCCATCAAAAGAATTTGACGGTAATCCTCTAAAATCGCGAATACGGGGAGCTGCTACAGTAATAAAACGATCAAGAAATTCATACATTCTTTTTCTACGTAAGGTTACACAACAACCTATAGGCAACCCTTCTCTGAGCTTAAAATTTGATATAGCTTTACGCGACCGGCATATTTTAGCCTTTTGTCCTGTAATCATAGAAAGCTCTTGGGCAGCCTTGTCCATAATTTTCGCGTCTGAGGTTGTCCCTCCTACTCCCATATTTACTACTATCTTTAAAATCCTAGGTACTGCAAGGTGATTTTTATACCCAAACTTTTTCTTCAATTCAGGAACAATATTATCCCTATATAATTCCATAAATCTTGGTGTGTATTTTTCTTTTACTTCTTCCATCTTTTTCCTGTTTTATTTTTTAATCTGTGTAATCCCTATTCAACCGCTTAGGCCTACTCGGTCGGTGCCCTCAGAGATTTCTGAATTATTCAGAAATCTCTTATATTACCCTACTGCATTTTTTGCAAATCCTGGCTTTAGTTTTATCCTTTGATATTTTTACTTCAAATTTTACGCCTCTATCGCAGTTAGAACAAAATAAAGATACATTAGAAAGATTGATTGAGGCGGGAATTTCCCTTATTCCTCCAGATTCATTTTCAGAACGGCGCCGAATGTGCTTTTTGACTAAGTTCGTTCCTTCGACAACTACCCTCATTTTATCTAAAAGAACTTTTAAGACCTTACCAGCCTTTCCCTTATCTCTACCTGCTATAATGGCTACCTTATCACCCTTTTTTATCCTTAAACTCATGTTTCCTCGCTTCGCTCGGCAATGCAAATTGCAAAATTAACAATTAGCAATGCAAAATGTAAAAATTGTCTCTATCCTCTTTAATTTTAAATTGATAACTGCTAATTGAAAATTGATGATTTCTCATCTTTTATATTACTTCAGGTGCCAAAGACAAAATTTTGCTAAATCTATCTCTAAGCTCTCTTGCTACCGGGCCAAAAACTCTTGTAGCCCTAGGGTTATTTTGTTTATCTATAATAACACAGGCATTTCTATCAAATTTAATAGCAAGCCCATCTTTTCTTTTAATTGGAAAGCATGTCCTTACCACAACAGCTCTAACAACTTCACCTTTTTTTATCGCGGCGTTAGGCGAGGCTACTTTAACGCTTGCTGTAATTACATCACCAATGTCAGCATGATCTTTGTTCTTTTTTCCGATTACTCCGATAAAAGCAATTTCTCTCGCTCCGCTATTATCAGCTACGTCTAACCTACCTCTAAGACAAATCATTTTATTATCTCCAACAACCTAAAGCTTTTTTCTTTAGAATAAGGCCGGCACTCTGTTATCTTCGCCTTATCGCCTATTTTTGCTTCATTATCTTTATCGTGAACTTTGTATTTCTTTCTTACTAAGGAAGATTTCCTATACAGCTTATGAATAGACCTTCTAACCACTTGTACAGTAACGGTTTTATCCATTTTATCCGAAATAACTACCCCTTCTAAAACTCTGTTTTTTTTCACTTCTTATCTCCTTCATTTATAATAGTATGAATACGGGCGATATTTTTCTTTATCTGTCGAAAAAAATGCGGTTTCTCAACGCCGCTCCTACGCTTAAATTGCATCTCCATAAGTTGTTTATTTAAATCCTTTAGCTTCTCCCGCAATTCCTCTTTTGATAACTCTTGTAATTCTTTCACTTTCATAATTCTTGATCCTCAATACTCGTTTTTCGATCTTCGATTCTCGATTCTTGATATTTTACAAGCTATCAAGCATCGAGTATCGAGTATTATCTTTTCCTGGTTGCGAATACTGTCCTAAAAGGAAGTTTATACGCAACTGACCTAAAGGAAGCTCTGGCATAATCTTCGGGAACTCCATCTAACTCAAAAAGAACCATTCCCCGCCTTATAACTGCTACCCATCCTTCAACTTCACCCTTTCCTTTGCCCTGTCTTGTTTCCGCCGGTTTTTTTGTTATTGGTTTATCTGGAAAAACTCTTATCCAAAGCTTGCCTCCTCTACGCAATCTACGAGTAAGAATAATTCTTGCCGTTTCTATCTGAGTGTTTTTAAGCCACCCCGACCCAATAGCCTTAATTCCATATTCTCCAAAAGACACATTAGACCCGCTTACCGCAAGTCCGCCCCTCTTTCCCCGCTGAGTTTTTCTGTATTTTACTCTTTTTGGTATTAACACTTAAACCTCGCTCCGCTCGTCAATGCAAATCGCAAAATTAACAATTAACAGTTTAAAATTTTTATTTTCTTTCATTTTAAAATGCTAATTTTACATTGCTAATTTTTCATTTTCTATCTTCTCTTTTTCTGTTCTTCCGGTATCAGATAAGCTCCTAAATTCTTCTCTCCCTTATAAATCCAAACCTTAATACCTATAGTTCCATAAGTAGTAGCCGCGGAATAGAATCCATAATCTATATCCGCCCTAAATGTTTGAAGAGGGACTTTTCCGTATTTATAAGACTCTTTTCGAGCAATTTCAATCCCTCCCAGCCTTCCTGAACACTTTATTTTAATTCCTTCTCCGCCTAAAGAGGTTACTTGTTGTATTGCCTTTTTCATAGCTCTTCTAAAGTTTACTCTTCGAATAAGTTGAAATCCTATCTGTTCAGCGACTAGCTGAGCCTCAAGTGACGGCTCAACAACTTCCTCAACATCAATTATTATTTCTTTATTCGTTAATTTCCCTAATATTTGTTTCACGCGTTCAATATCTTGGCCGCGCCTGCCGATAATAACTCCCGGCCGGGAAGTCCGCACTCTAATTCTTACAACTCTGCTGGAAACCCTTTCAATAACTATTGTTGCTATCGAACCTCTGGGGTAACTGGTTTTTATGCGCTTTCTTATATTCAAATCTTCTTCTAAAAAATCAGCAAATTCAGTATTTTTAGAAGTAAACCAGCGTGAAATCCAATCTTTGCCAAACCCAATTCTTAAAATATACGGATGAACTTTTTGCCCCATAACACCTCGTGTTCTGCTACTTTGCTTTTTGAATAATTTTTTCCGAGCTATCTAATTCCACTAAAATATGCGATGTCCTCTTTTTAATTGTAGTGGCTTTTCCAAAAGAAGCCGCGCGATACCTTTTTAAAACAGGCCCGGGATTCGCTATAATTTTTGAAATAAACACTTGATTTTCCTGATAACCTTTATTCTTCGCGTTAGCTATCGCTGAGCTGATCACTCTTTTTAAATGGTACGCGCCTCTTTTATTTATCAGTTCTAACTTAACAACAGCTGACTGAGCGCTTTCTCCCTTAACCAATTCAATAACCGGCCGTACTTTTGTAGGAGAAATTCTAATATATTTTCCTTCTGCTTTTGCTATCATAATATTAAAAATTTTATATGTAACGGGCTTGATAAATCAAGCCCCTACTGATTTTAAATTTATTTTTTAGTTATTGCCTTTTTAGCTTTTATTCCACCATGCTGTCTAAAGGTTCTTGTAGAAGCGAACTCGCCCAAGCGATGTCCAACCATAGATTCAGTTATAAAAATAGGGATATGCTTTCTCCCGTTATGAACCGCGAATGTCATGCCTACAAATTCAGGCATAATCATTGAACTGCGTGACCACGTTTTTATAGCCTTCCTATCCCCTGAATCCTTAGCTTTTTGAACCTTTTTTAACAACTTTGCCTCAATATAAGGGCCTTTTTTTAAAGAACGGCTCATTGCTTACCTCTCCCTTTAGATCTTCTTTTAATTATATATTTACTACTTCTTTTTTTAGGTTTTCTAGTTTTAGCGCCCTTAGTCGGTTTACCCCATGGTGTAACAGGATGAGGATTACCTTGGCCAGCCTTACCCTCACCGCCTCCATGAGGATGATCGACCGGATTCATAGCTACCCCTCTAACTTTAGGCCGCCTGCCAAGCCAACGCACTCTGCCTGCTTTACCATGAACAAAAGAAGAAAATTCAGCCAAGCCAATTTGGCCTATGGTAGCTCTACAGTCAATTTTCAATAAACGTATTTCACTTGAAGGCATACGCATTTGAGCATATCCTTTTTCCTTGGCCATAAGCTGAGCCCAGCTGCCGGCGCTTCTTACTAAAATGCCCCCTTTATTCGGCTCAAGTTCTAAATTATGTACAAAAGTTCCTAAGGGGATATGCTTCAATCTCATACAATTACCCGGTTTTATATCTGTTTGGGCGTCAAAAGCGCTCAATATTTTATCGCCAACGCTTAATTTATCCGGCCAAATAATATACCTTTTCTCTTTATCGGGATATTCTATCAAAGCAATCCTAGAGTTACGGTTAGGATCATATTCAATAGCTATTACTTCAGCTTCTACATCAAACTTATTCCGCTTGAAATCTATTATTCTATATTTACGCTTACTTCCTCCTCCGCGCCTCCGAACAGTAATCCTACCGCGGTTGTTACGGCCGCTGCTCCTTTTTAAGCTAACAGTCAGAGACTTTTCCGGAGTGGATTTCGTAATTTCAGAAAAATCAGAAATTGCCTTAAATCTTAAAGTCGGCGATGTTGGCTTAAATTTTTTTACACCCATTGTTCGCTCCGTTCGCTACGCTAAAAATATCCGCGTGAATCCGCGTTCTTCAAAATCCGCATTTATCCGCATACTCAAGTAAGCTTAATCTCAGATCCTTCCTTCAAAGTTACTATCGCCTTTTTCCAAGCAACGGTTTTACCGGGCTGATTTTGCCTCATACGCTTAGTTTTACCCTTGACAATCATTGAAGTTGTTTCTTTTACTTTAACATTATATACTTTTTCTACAGCCCTTTTTATGTCTATTTTATTAGCTTCTCGCGCGACCCGAAAAGCATATTTCCTGTAAACAGCATCTTTGGCTGACTTTTCAGTAATTAACGGCGATTTAATAATAGCATAAATACTTCTTACTGGAGACATTTCCTAACCCTCTCTTCTACTACGTTTAAAGCATCTTTTGTTAAAATTAATTTCTTGCAGTTAATAACCTCTATGGTGTGGATATCCGCTGCTTTCGCTAATAAAACATTTTTAATATTACGGCAAGAAAGCTTAAGATCGCTTTTAAGTTCTGGGATCACAAGCCTTATTTTTTCTCCATTTAATTTTAAACTATTAATAATTTTACAAATCTCTTTTGTCTTGTGAGAATCAAGAGCCAAGCTATCAATTATTAATATCTGCTGATCGGCAAGCTTCGCGTTAAGAGCGCTTTTCAAAGCCATTATCTTCATTTTTTTAGGTAAATCCTGGTAGTATGACCTCGGCTTAGGGCCAAAAGTAACCCCTCCTTTACGCCACAAAGGAGAACGGGTAGACCCTACTCTTGCCCTGCCAGTGCCTTTTTGACGCCAAGGCTTTCTGCCCCCGCCGCTAACTTCACCTCTTGTTTTTGTGCAGGCTGTACCTTTTCTCTGGTTAGCTAAATAAGCTACTACTGCCTGATGAATAAGCGCTTCGCTTAACTTTCCATCAAACACAGTTTTGTCAAGCATTACTTTGCCTACTTCTTTGCCTTTACTGCTTAAAACATTTAGTTCTAAGTTTAATTCTGATTTAGCTATTTTATCTTTCATATCTCAATTCTCGATGCTCGATTCTCGTTTCTCGATAATTAAATACTATATACCCTGCGAGCTATCGAGCATCGTGTATCTATCATCTATATCTTCTTTATTCTTACTACTGCCCCTTTTGATCCGGGCATACTTCCCTCAATAAACAAAATGTTTTTTTCTTTATCAACTCTTAAAACTTTTAAATTTTTAGCTGTTCTGAATTTATCACCCATATGTCCTGGCATATGCAGGCCCTTTATTATCTTTGAAGGGTCAGATGAAGATCCTGCTGAGCCAATTCGACGATGTGAGGTCGAACCATGGGAAGCAGGCTGTCCCTTCCAACCATACCTTTTCATTCCACCGGCAAAACCCTTTCCTTTACTTTTTGCCCTTACATCTACTGTTTCACCCTCCCTAAAAATCTCAATACCTATTTGACGCGGATCAACAGTTTGCTTTTGTTCATCTTGGGAGAAATTATTATCTTCAGATTTAAGCTCTTTGATATTATTATCTTTTAATTCAACTTCCTCAGGTTTAGTCTCCTCAAGTTTAGCTTCTTCCGGTTTGATTTCTTCAGGCTTAAGCTCTTGCGGTTCAATCGCTGTCCAGGAAAAATCAGCATTTTTTTCTACTTCCACTTCTCTCACAAGTTTATACATCCCAGAGCCCATCTTATCAAAATAGCCCTTGATTGGTTTTTTAATTTTATTTACCTTTTTCCCCTCAATTTTAAAACAACCTATTTTAGCTTTTATTTTTCCAGAGTAAGTAACCTTTTCTAGTATATATACGGGTTCTATATCTAACAAAGTTACAGCTAAAAGCCTGCCGCTTTCACTAAAAACTTGAGTCATTCCTATTTTTTTACCGTAAATTTCTCTAATCATATTGTTCACTTCGCTCACTACGCTGAACTACGCGGATATTGGCGCTGATAAACGTAGACATCTTCAGCGTCCATCCGCGTTACTATCCGCGTATATCCGCGTTCCTCAAGCGGATTGCTTTATTTCAACATTGACGCCTGCGGGCAGGTTCAACTTTCTCAACGCATCTATGGTTTTTGCTGTGGGATTGTGTAAATCTATAATCCTTTTATGGATAGCCAGCATAAACTGTTCACGTGATTTTTTATCAATATTGGTTGAACGGTTAACAGTATAAATCTTTTTCTTAGTAGGTATAGGTATAGGCCCGCTAACTTTCGCTCCTGTGTGTAATGCTACTTCTGTAATCCCTTGAGCAGATTGATCGAGGATACGATGATCAAACGCTTTTAATTTTATTCTTATCTTAAGCATATTTTAAATTTATTATACGATGTTATGCTATGATATCCGTAACTACTCCCGCACCTACAGTTCTTCCGCCTTCACGAATAGCAAATCGCAACTCTTTTTCGCAAGCTACCGGTTGTATCAATTCAACTTCTACAGTTACGCTATCTCCAGGCATAACCATCTCTACTCCCTGAGGAAGTTTACAGGTTCCCGTAACATCAGTCGTTCTAAAATAAAATTGCGGCCTATATCCTCCAAAAAACGGTGTATGACGCCCACCTTCTTCTTTTTTCAAAGCATATATTTTAGCATTAAATTTAGTATGGGGAGTTATTGAACCGATTTTAGCCAAAACCATACCTCTTTCCACATCTACTTTTTCAACACCTCTTAAAAGCAAACCAACATTATCTCCAGCCTGGCCCTCATCAAGAAGTTTTCTAAACATTTCCACGCCAGTGACTACTGTTTTTCTAATTTCCTTATGGATTCCTACCATCTCAACTTCTTCGCCGACCTTAACCTTTCCTCTCTCAATTCTTCCGGTTACTACTGTCCCTCTTCCTGAAATAGAAAATACATCCTCAACAGCCATGAGGAAAGGCTTATCAATATCCCTCTTTGGCATAGGAATAGCTTCGTCTACAGCTTTCATTAACTCAAAAATAGGTTTGCAATTAGGGCAATCCGCCTTACCGCAAGCACATTCCAAGGCTTTCAGGGCAGATCCCTTTACTACCGGAATATCTTTACCGGAAAATTCATACTTAGTAAGTAAATCTCTAATCTCTTCTTCCACCAGCTCAATTAGCTCAGCGTCTTCCATTTGATCAACTTTATTGACAAACACTACTATCGCCGGAACATTTACCTGACGGGCTAAGAGTATATGCTCTCTTGTCTGAGGCATAGGCCCATCAGTAGCAGCCACCACTAAAATTGCTCCATCCATTTGCGCCGCTCCGGTAATCATATTTTTAATATAATCAGCATGCCCCGGACAATCAATATGAGCATAATGCCTGTTCTCAGTTTCATACTCAACATGAGTTATGTTAATTGTTACTCCTCTTTCTCTTTCTTCAGGAGCTTTATCAATATCCTCAAATTTCAACGCCTTAGCTCTTCCTTGAGTAGATAGAACTGAAGTAATAGCTGCTGTGAGCGTTGTTTTACCATGATCAACATGGCCTATAGTACCAATATTAAGATGAGGCTTTGTCCTTACAAATTTCTCCTTTCCCATACTACACCTCCTTTAAAAATAAACCTTTATAAATGCTCTTACCCTATCTTCCTAAAATCTTGTCCAACCGTTCTGGGGAAACTTTTTCGTAATACGAAGGTTCTATTGTATATGAAGCTCTGCCTTGTGTCAAGCTTCTTAATGCATCCGCGTAATTAAAAGTTTCTGATAGAGGAACATCAGCACTCACTATTCTTAAATTTCTTTTTTCTTGGACCGCTGATATTCTTGCTCTGCGCGAATTTAAATCACCAATGATTTGGCTAATATATTCAGCCGGGCTAACAACGTCTAAACTCATCACCGGTTCTAGAATAACTGATTTTGCTTTTCTTAAGCCTTCTTTAATACCAATTTCCCCGGCAACTTTAAAAGCAAGTTCTGAAGAATCAACATCGTGATAGGAACCGTCGATTAAAGAAACTTTTATATCTGCTACAGGATACCCCCCTAAGATGCCGCTCTCTAATGCTTCGTTAACCCCTTCCTGAACCGAAGGAATAAAATCTTTAGGGATAGCTCCTGCTTTTATTTTATTTTCAAAAATTAAACCTTTGCCTTTTTCTAAAGGCTCCATTAAAAAAACAACATGGCCATATTGGCCTTTTCCGCCTGTCTGCTGAACAAATTTACCCACAGCTTCAACCTTTTTAGTAATTGTTTCTTTGTAGGCAACTTGAGGCTTACCTACTTTTGCCGCTACATTAAATTCTCTTGTCAGCCTATCCACCATAATTTCTAAATGAAGCTGTCCCATACCGGAAATTATATTTTGTCCGGTTTCACGATTATAAGCTATTTTGAAAGAAGGATCTTCGTCGGATAATTTATTTAAAACTATGAAAAGTTTTTCTTGATCTGAAGCAATTTTAGGCTCTATAGCTAAAGAAACAACCGGCTCAGGAAATTTTATTTCCTCTAAAATTACAGAGCGTTTACTATCGCAAAGAGTATCTCCGGTAGTTGTCTGCTTTAAGCCTACTAAACAAACTATATCTCCTGCCTTAGCTTCATTAATTACTTCCTGTCTATTGGCGTGCATTCTTAAAATTTTAGTAACCTTTTCTTTTTCTTTTTTTGTAACATTATATAGAGAGGAAGATAGTGTAATCTTTCCTGAATATATTCTTGTATAAAATAATTTTCCTACAAAAGAATCGCTAAAAACTTTAAAACATAACCCGCATAAAGGAGCTGATATCTCAGGTTTAATAATCACCTCTTCTTTATCCCCAACGCCTACCCCCTTCAACTCTTTGGCTTCAAGAGGAGAAGGGAGATAATTGCAGACTGCGTCAAGAAGCTGTTGAACTCCTTTATTTTTTAAAGACGACCCGCAAAGAACAGGGACAAACTTATTCATAATTACATATTTTCTTATAGCTAAAATTATTTCTTCTTCACTAATATCTTGGCTCTCAATTACCTTATGCATGAATACATCATCAAGTTCAGCCAGCTTCTCTATTAGATAATCTCTTTGTTTTTGAGAAGCTTCTTTCAAGCCTTCAGGAATACTTTTTTCAACAATTTTTTCTCCAAACTCGCCTTCATAATATATTGCTTTATTCCTAATTAGATCTACTACACCCTCAAACTCATCTTCTTTATATATAGGCAGCTGAACACAAGCAATCACCATGCCAAGTTTTTCTCTCATATCATCCAGAACAGAAAAAAAGTCTACGCCTAAGCGGTCCATCTTATTAACAAAAGCAACTCTGGGAACCTGATATTTATCAGCCTGATGCCAAACTGTTTCTGACTGAGGCTCAACTCCTCCTATGCCGCAAAATATTACTACAACTCCATCTAAAATTTTTAAAGAACGCTCAACTTCAACAGTAAAATCTATGTGCCCCGGTGTATCTATGATATTAATTTGATAATCCTTCCATTGACAGTAAGTCGCGGCACTCGTAATAGTAATGCCTCTTTCTTTCTCCTGTACCATCCAATCAGTTATTGTTGTTCCTTCGTGCACTTCGCCCACCTTATAAATTTTTCCCGTATAGAACAAAGCTCTTTCGGTCGTTGTAGTCTTACCGGCGTCAATATGAGCAATGAAACCAATATTCCTTATTAATTCTAAACTTTCTTTCTTTTTCACCATCATGCTAAATTGTGGTTCGTGGTTGGTAGTTCGTTGTTCGTGGGGAGAATACAAAAAATATTGATTCTTTCTAAACGAACTACTATTCTTAGTATTTAAAATGAGCAAAAGCTCTATTAGCTTCAGCCATTTTATGAGTATCTTCCCTTTTCTTGATTGCCGCGCCTTCTTTTTTATAAGCAGAAATAATTTCTTCGGCTAATTTCTCCTTCATAGACCTACCCTTTTTCTTGAAAGCAAAGTCTTTCATCCATCGTAAGGCGATAGAAACTCCTTTTTCTTTGAGCACTTCTAAGGGGACTTGATAAGTAGCTCCTCCAATTCTTCTGGGTTTTACAGCCATCCGCGGACGAAGATTGTCTAAAGAAGAGAAAAATACCTTTAAGGGGTCCTCTTTTGTTTTCTCAGCAATAATATCGAAAGCGCCATACAGAATTCTCTGCGCTACACTTTTTTTACCATCACGCATAATAATATTAATAAAATTCCCTACAGCAGGTGAATTATATTTAGAATCAGGTTTTGTTTCACGTTTTGGCGCTCTTCTTCTTCTCATATTCTTCTACTCCTATCATTCATAACGGACAGGTCTCGACCTGTCCCTACATATTGTCTCTACGTATTTATTAACAGATTGAGGCCTGCCTGTGCCCGTTAGGGTATCCCTACATATTTTGCAATTACTTTGGTTTTTTTGCTCCGTATTTAGACCGTGATTTTTTTCTATTTTGAACTCCTTGACAATCAAGAGTTCCCCGAACAATATGATACCTCACACCAGGAAGATCTTTAACTCTACCTCCCCTTACTAAAGCGATAGAGTGCTCCTGCAAATTATGCCCTTCTCCGGGAATGTAAGACGTAACTTCTTCACCATTGGTTAAGCGAATTCTGGTAATTTTTCTTAAAGCCGAGTTAGGTTTCTTAGGTGTCATTGTTTTAACCTGGATACATACTCCTCTTCTCTGAGGACAACCCTTAAGCGCTGGAGATTTTCCTTTTTTCCTCTTATGAACTCGAGCCTTTCTTATTAATTGGCCTATTGTTGGCATTTTTTCTCCTTAAACACAGATTTTACGGATTAAAAACGGATTTAACGGATATTTATCCGTATAACCTGTGTTTTTTATCCGTTTAATCCGTATTACTAACATTTCTCAATTTCAATATCTCTGTGCTCACTTAATCCTGTTCCCGCGGGAATAAGATGCCCTACGATTACATTTTCTTTTAAACCGCGTAATCTATCTATTTTTCCCGCGGCAGCAGCTTCAGCTAAAATTCGGGTAGTTTCCTGAAAGCTTGCCGCTGATATAAAACTTTTTGTACTCAAAGATGCTTTAGTGATTCCTAAAAGCAAAGGTGACGCAGTCGCGGGCTTTCCGCCTTTTTTGATAATTTTTTCGTTTCCTTTACGAAAATCCCATCTATCTATTGCTTCACCCGGTAAAAAATCACTATCTCCGGATTCAAGAATCTTTACTTTTTTCAGCATTTCTCTAATAATAACTTCTATATGCTTGTCATTTATCTTTACTCCCTGCAAACGATAAATTTCTTGTATTTCATTGACTAAATGTTCTTGAAGAACTTTATCACCGCAAACTCGTAAAATATCCTGCAAAACTATAGGCCCTTCTGTTAATTGCTGGCCGGCTGCAACCTGATCACCACGATAAACTATAGGGTGAGTTCCAACTCCGATAGTATATTCTCTCTTCATCCCTGTAGGGCTGCGCACAATAACCTTTCTTCCTCCTTCGGCTTCAGCAAATTCTATAAACCCGTCTATTTCACTTATAATCGCGGGATTCTTAGGACGCCTGGCTTCAAATAATTCAGCTACTCGAGGAAGCCCTCCGGTAATATCTCTTGTTTTTGCCACTAAACGCGGAGTTTTGGCAATAACGTCTCCGGCCTCGATCATGGCCCCTTCTTCTAGCATTATATGCGCTCCTGTAGGTAAGGGGTATATTCCGGTTACTTCATCATTTTCAGAAAGAACAAGAATTTGAGGGTGATAATCGCCCTTAAACTCGACGACAACTCTTTCTTTTATGCCGGTAGTAGCATTTAATTCTTCCTGTATAGTAATCTTGTTGATAATATCTTCGTATTTAATTTTTCCGCTAACTTCAGCAATAATAGGTGAAGAATAAGGATCCCACCTCACGAACACCTTATCTTTCTCTACTTGTCCACCATCAGCTATAAGTATCGCGGCGCCCTGAGGAACAGGATTCCTTTGCGATTCTATCCCTCTGTCATCACTTATGCTCACTATTCCGTTTCTATTAAGAACAACAAAATATTTCCCTTTAGATACAATCTTAAGGTTGTGATATTTTATCGTGCCTTTTTCTCTTGATTTTATAAAAGCTCGCTCAGCTACCCGAGAAGCTGTTCCTCCAATATGAAAAGTTCTCATAGTGAGCTGTGTGCCTGGTTCACCAATAGATTGAGCAGCGATTACTCCTACTGCCTCCCCTATTTCCACTAACTTCCTAGCCGCTAAATTCCTTCCGTAACACTTAACACAAACTCCTCTTTCTGCTTCGCAGGTCAAAACGCTTCTAATTCTTATTTTCTCTAAACCTAAGCGATCTATTTTATTAGCTTTTTCTCCGGTACTCTCTTCTCCAGCCTTAACAATAACCTCATCACTTACAACATCAACAATATTATCTAAAGCTACTCTACCTACTATTCTTTCCTTTAAAGATACAACAACATCCTCTCCTTCTACAATCTCAGCAACAGTTATTCCATTTACTGTTTCACAATCCAGCTTAACAATAATAACTTCCTGAGCAACATCAACAAGCCGCCGGGTTAAGTATCCAGCATCAGCAGTTTTTAAAGCTGTATCCGCCAAACCTTTTCTTGCTCCGTGAGTTGAATTAAAGTACTCAAGTACAGTTAAACCTTCTTTAAAGTTAGAAATAATGGGTATTTCAATAATCTCACCTGAAGGCTTAGCCATAAGGCCTCTCATCCCTGCAAGCTGTCTAACCTGAAGTTTAGAGCCCCTTGCTCCGGAATCTGCCATCATAAAAACGGGATTATCGTGCTTCATGTTTTTAAAGACAAGGTCTGAAACTCTATCTGTAGTTCTAGTCCAAACATCAATAATTTTATTATGTCTTTCTCTTTCAGTAATAATCCCTTTCCTATATTGATCTTCTACTTTAGATAACTCACCATTAGCTTCGTTAATACAACTTTGCTTTTGTTCAGGTATTTCTAAATCATCAATAGAAATGCTTATTCCGCCCAAAGTAGCATATTCAAAACCTAAATCTTTTATATCATCTAAAAGCTTAATGACTGCGTCATGCCCAAATTGCCTAGCATTCACTAATGATTTCCGAGACTCTTTTCTTATCAAGTAATTCATTTACAAACCTAAAACCTTTAGGCAGAATTTGATTAAATATAATCCTTCCTACTGTAGTTTCGATCCTCTGATTAGTTAATCCTTTGTTAGCGCCTTGATCCAACCTCAGCCTAACCTTCGCGTGAAGGCTTACTTCATCATCCTGATAAGCGGTAAATACTTCCTCTACATTAGAAAATAAAATTCCTTCCCCTATTTCTTTATCTTTTTCTGAAGTAAGATATCTACAGCCAATAATCATATCTTGGCTAGGAGCAATAACCGGACGGCCGTCCGAAGGAGAAAAAATATTATTCACCGAAAGCATTATAACCCTTGCTTCAGCCTGAGCTTCTAAAGATAAAGGGAGATGAACTGCCATTTGGTCGCCGTCAAAATCAGCGTTAAAAGCCGCGCAAACCAAAGGATGCAATTTTATGGCCTTACCTTCAACTAAAACCGGGTAAAAAGCTTGAATGCTTAAACGATGTAAAGTTGGAGCGCGATTAAGCAAAACCGGATGGCCGCTTATCACTCCTTCTAAAATATCCCAGACTTCAACTCTTGCCCGCTCTACCATACGGCGGGCGCCTTTTATGGTATGCACAAAACCTTTTTCTCTTAATTTTTTTATAATAAAAGGCTCAACCAACTCTAAAGCCATTTGTTTAGGGATACCACATTGATGAAGTTTTAATTCCGGGCCGACAACAATAACGCTCCGGCCTGAATAATCTACCCGTTTGCCTAAAAGATTCTGCCTAAAACGGCCTTGTTTTCCTTTAAGCATATCTGAAAGACTTTTTAAAGGCCTATTTTGAGGGCCCACAACCGGACGGCCATGGCGGCCGTTTTCGATAACAGCATCTACAGCCTCCAGAAGCATTCTTTTTTCATTTCTAATAATTATATCCGGAGCCCCTAAAGAAATTAATTTTTTAAGGCGGTTATTTCTATTTATCACCCTACGATAAAGATCATTAAGGTCTGATGAAGCAAACCGGCCTCCGTCTAAGGGAACAAGGGGGCGTAAATCAGGAGGAATTACCGGAAGAATATCCAAAATCATCCACTCAGGGTTATTCCCCGAACGGCGCATATCTTCAACTATTTTAAGGCGCTTTAAAAGACGTTTATTTACGCCGACTTTACCCTTTTCTATGTTTTTACGGATAGTTTTACTAAGTTTACCTAGATCCATCTCTCTAAGAATTTCTCTAAACGCGGAAGCGCCAATTCCGGCTTTAAATTCACTTCCCCATTCTTCTACAGCTTTACGGTACTGAGACTCATTAAGAAGCTGCATTTTTTTCAAGGTAGTAGTGCCCGGATCAAGGACAATATATTCCTCATAATAAATAACTTTTTCCTGTTGTTTAATACCTAAATCAAGGAGCGCTCCAATTCTTGAAGGAAGAACTTTAAAAAACCAGATATGGCTGACCGGAGCGGCTAAATCAATATGCCCCAATCTCTGGCGCCGCACTGAAGAATGCAAGAGTTCTACCCCGCAACGGTCACATTTTGTACCTTTGAATTTTATCCCTTTTAATTTTCCGCAATGGCACTCCCAATCTTTGGTGGGGCCGAAAATCTTTTCACAAAAAAGGCCGTCTTTCTCCGGTTTTAAGGTACGATAGTTTAATGTTTCCGCCTTCTTTATTTCACCCGAAGACCAGCTCTTTATAACCTGAGAAGAAGCTAATTTTATGGTTATCTTATCAAAAAAAGCAACTCCTTCAATCATTTATTTTCTCCTCTTTGCAGCCGCGGAAACCGCGGAAATTCCGCGGAAACCGCGGAAAAAACCTTTATTTATTTTATAATTACTACTTTTACGCGTTTGACAAAACATTTGCATATTTTACGGTTACGCTTTCTGCTCTTTCTGTAACTTTTCCGCGGCCTCTGTGGTTGTATCTTTTTCCGCCCTGATATCAAGACAGAGTCCTTGTAATTCTCTAACTAAAACATTAAAAGATTCGGGAACTGAAGGTTGAAATTTTTGTTCGCCTCGAACGATTCCTTCATATATGCGTGTTCTGCCTTCAACATCGTCACTTTTAACGGTAAGCATCTCTTGTAAAGTAAAAGCCGCGCCGTAAGCCTCAAGCGCCCACACTTCCATTTCTCCGAAGCGCTGGCCGCCAAACTGCGCTTTCCCGCCTAAAGGCTGCTGGGTTATGAGCGAGTAAGGCCCTATAGCTCTGGCATGGATTTTGTCATCAACCATATGCACTAATTTCATTATGTACATATATCCTACTCCGGCCTTTTGATCAAAAGGTTTCCCGGTGTATCCGTCATAAAGAGTAACTTTACCTCCTTCAGGTAAATCAGCTTTCCTTAGTAAACTTTTTATTTCTTGTTCATTCGCTCCATCAAAAACTGGCGAAGCAACTTTTATCCCTAATTTTTTTGCTGCCCAACCAAGCTGCATTTCTAAAAGCTGGCCTACATTCATTCTAGAAGGAACTCCTAAAGGATTCAAAATGATATCTATGGGAGTTCCATCTTCTAAATAAGGCATATCTTCCTGAGGCAAAATCTTAGAAATTACGCCTTTATTTCCATGCCGGCCGCTCAACTTATCACCGGCAGATATTTTTCTCTTCATAGCTACAAAAACAACTACTCTCTTAAGGACTCCTGCCGGAAGTTCGTCACCTTTTTTAATTTTAGCTATTTCTAATTCTCTTTCTATAGCTAATTCGCTAAGCCGGCTTTCATAAATTTCAGACATAGACATTGCTTCTTCGTTATCTTCGTAATCACAGAGCTCAAGTTTAGCTTCTTCCTTGCCCAAAAGAACGCCTAAACGCTTATTCTTTTCCCGCTCAAGAATATTTTTTTCTTCTTCATAATACTTCTCTATCTCTTTCATTCTCTGTAATTCTTCAGTTTTATCTTTTTTCGACCGCCGGCCTTTTTCCTTTCTTTGGAAAACCTCAACATTTATAACTACTCCATAAATTCCAGGAGGAACCCTTAACGATGTGTCTTTTACGTCAGCGGCTTTTTCTCCGAATATCGCCCGAAGCAGCCTTTCTTCAGGAGAAAGCTCTTTTTCTGTTTTAGGAGTAACCCTGCCCACCAAGATATCATCAGGCGTAACTTCAGCTCCTATCCGAACAATTCCATTTTCATCTAAGTTGTTTAGAGCCTCTTCATTAACATTAGGAATATCACGAGTAACCTCCTCATTGCCCAACCTTGTCTCTCTAGCTTCACTCTCAAATTTTTCAATATGTATAGAAGTAAGCACATCTTCTTTTACTAGTCTTTCGTTGATTATAATAGCATCCTCAAAATTATACCCTCTCCAAGGTAAAAACGCGGTTAACAAGTTAGTACCTAGAGCAAGATCTCCCGATTTAGTTGCCATACCATCGGCAATGATAGTATCTTTTTTTATTTGATCGCCTTTTCTAACCAAAGGCCTTTGATTTATGCAAGTATCAGCATTGGAACGTTCAAACTTTTTCAATTTGTAAGTAAAATTATCAACTCTTACCGAAGCAGCATTTACTTCAGCAACTGTTCCGGACTCTTTGCTTATTACCATTACTCCGCTATCCCTGGCTATTTTTTCTTCTATATCTGTACCTACAAGCGGTTCTTCAGGAAAAAGTAAAGGAACCGACTGTCTCTGCATATTAGAACCCATGAGAGCGCGGTTAGCATCATCATGCTCTAAAAAAGGTATTAAAGAAGCAGAAACCGAAATAATTTGTTGAGGTGAAACATCCATATATTCAATATCTTCCGGTTTTATTTTAGGAAATTTACCGCGATAACGGGCATAAATATCACTGCATTGAATTTTGCCATCATCATCTATGTCAGGTGTTACCTGAGCAATTTTTCTATTTTCTTCTTCATCACTTGTTAAATATTCTATTTTCAAAGAAACTTTGCCATCCTCTACTTTGCGGTAAGGAGTAGTCAAAAAACCAAAAGAATTTAAACGGGAATGGGTTGTCAAAGATGAAAGAAGCCCGATATTCGCGCCTTCAGGGGTTTCTATGGGGCAAATTTTTCCGTAATGAGTGGGGTGAACATCTCTAACCTCAAATCCAGCCCTTTCCCGAGAAAGGCCTCCCGGGCCCATTGCCGAAAGCCTTCTTTTATGGGTAATCTCCGCTAAAGGGTTGGTCTGATCCATAAATTGAGAAAGCGGCGAACGAGCAAAGAAATCCTGAACTTGTGTAGAAAAAGCTCTTGAATTTATAAGGTGCTGAATAGAAAAATCATTTGAAGCAATAAGGGAATATCTCTCCATAAATGTCCGTTCAACCCTAAGTAAGCCTACTCTAATCTGATGCTGAAGAAGTTCACCAATAAGTTTTACTCTTCTATTGGAAAGATGGTCTATATCATCAGTATTCCTTTTTCCTGATTTTACTTCTAATAATTTTTTAATAATTTCTACTATAGCCGGCAGGTCAACAGTCCTCTTATTTAAGCTAACTTTCATATCTAATTTTTTATTCAGAAGATAACGTCCTACCCTTCCTAAATCATACCGGCGCGGATCAAGAAACATTCTGCGAAAAACTTCTTTTGCCGCCTCTAAGGCAATAGGTTCAGTAGGGCGCATTTTTTTATAGAAATCTAAATAAGCTTCATCTTTACTGGAAGTTAAATCCTTTTTAACTGTGTTGACAATTTCAGGATAAGGTTTATCCGAAAAATTATTATAAATATCTTCACTTGAAGAAAGGCCCATTATCCGTAAAATTTGAGTCGCGGGAAAAGTTTTTCTTCTATCGACGACAGCAGTAATAACATCATTTATATCTGTTCTGAATTCAAGCCAATACCCTCTATAAGGAATTATCCGGGCATAATAAATACTCTTACCTGTAGGATGAATTTCTTCCTCAAAAAATACTCCTGGAGAACGCTGCAGCTGGCTTATGATAGCTCTTTCATCTCCATTAATAACAAAAGAAGCGGTAGCGGTCATCATGGGGATATCGCCAAGATAAATCTCCTGTTCTCGAACATTACGAGAGGGATCAATTAATCTTAAACGCACTCTTAAGGCCGCGGCATAAGTTTGAGACCGCCTTTTACATTCTTCAACGCTATAACGCGGCCGGCTTAGGCTATAAGAAACAAACTCCAGGCTATATTGCTTATCAGGGCTTTCCATAGGAAAAACTTCTTGTAAAATTTCCTGGAGGCCTATACTTTTTCTTTTTTCCGGTAAAATATTTATCTGCAAAAAATCTTTATAAGAGCCTTGTTGATGTTCAAGAAGATTAGACATCGAATAGCTCTTTTTAATTTTTGCAAAAGATAATCTTTTAGTTTTCTTCAAATTATCCTCCTCTTCGATAAAAAATTCGAAATCCAAAACATCCGCCTAAGGCGGACTAATTTTCAAAATTCAAAACAAATGTTTTGACCATTAGAATTTTTGTCATTCGGATTTGTTTCGTGATCCGTATTTCGGATTTCGGATTTATTTTAATTCTACCGTTGCTCCAGCTGCTTCCAACCTCTTTTTTACCTCTTCTGCTTCTTCTTTAGAAACATTTTCTTTAACCGGCTTAGGGGCAGCGTCAACTAGCCCTTTTGCTTCTTTGAGGCCTAACTCTGTAATCGCTCTTATTTCTTTAATCACAGCAATTTTATTAGCGCCGGCTCCGGTTAAGGTAACTGTGAAGGCAGTCTTTTCCTCTTCTGCTTCTACTGCCGCTCCAGGAACAGCAGCTGCTGCCGCAGGGGCGCTAGCTGTTACGCCAAACTTTTCCTCACAAGCCTTAACTAACTCAGAAAGTTCTAATACAGTCATCCCTTCAAGCGTTTTTAAAAGTTCTTCAGTCTTGGACATAATACCCTCCTCATTTAAAACTTCAAATAATGTATCACGTATCACGTCGCACGTATCACGTCTAAAAAACGGTAAGTAAGGGTTATCGTGTTACGTGTTACGTGTTACGTGTTACGTGTTACGTGTTACGTGTTACGTGTTACGTTATTGCTGCTGCTCCTTCTTCTTCTTTATCTCCTTAACCACCCAAACAAACTTTAAAATTATCTGGTTTAAACTGTTAAGAAAACCAGTTAATGGCGAAACCATAACTGATAAAGCCATACCCAAAAGCGCTTCCCTGGAAGGAAGTTTAGCTAAAGCGCTAACTTCTTTAGCAGTAATTTTTTTATTTTCTACAAACGCGCCTTTTATTTTTAAAAATTCATTCTCTTTAGAAAAATCAGTTAAAGTCTTACAAGCCTTAACCACGTCTTCATCGTAAGCGAAAATAATACCCGTCTCAGCCTCAAAAAAATCATTTAAGCCTTCTTTACCAAGTTCAATAAACGCTCTTTTAAATAAAGAATTCTTGGTTACAAAAACCTGAGCTCCAACATCAATAAGGCTGTTACGTAAATTATTGAAAGCAAAAGCTTCAATTTTATTAAAACCTACAAAAAAATAACCGCGAGAACCCTCAATCTTTTGTTTTACTTGGCTAACAATATTCTCTCTTGTTAATAAACCTATTTTTTCCATACTTTAATCCTTTGTATTATACAAAATTATATTTGGATTTTTAGAGATGGGCTCATTGTAGAAGATAAATAAAGATGTTTAACAAAATCACCTTTCACGGCGGCAGGCTTGGCAGCGGTTAAAGCTTCTGTAAAAGCTTGGACATTTTCCAAAAGCGCCTCCTTGCTAAAAGATACTTTACCTATCCCTGAATGAATACACCCTAGTTTATCGGTACGAAAATCAATTTTTCCTTTTTTAGCTTCTTTTATAGCATAAGAGATATTTTCAGTCACTGTTCCTGTTTTCGGAGAAGGCATGAGCCCTCTTGGGCCTAAAAACTTCCCTAATTTACTAACTAAACGCATCATAGCCGGAACAGCAATACAACAGTCAAATTCTAACCAGCCCTGCTTTAAAATCTTGTCAACCATATCTTCGTTACCTATGTAATCCGCTCCGGCTTCTTTAGCCTCTTGTTCTTTTTCCGGGCCGCAAAAAGCTAAAACTTTTATTTCTTTACCGGTTCCCGAAGGAAGCATAACAGAGCCCCTAACTAACTGATCAACTTGCTTGGGGTCAATTCCTAATTTCGCGCTTATTTCTATTGTTTCGTCAAACTTAGCATGAGGCATTGATTTAAGAATATCTATAGCTTCCTGAAAAGAATAAGCTTTATCTTCCTCAGTAAGTTTTTTCGCCTCTAAATATCTTTTACTCTTTTTCATTTTTTAACCTTTATCCCGCAGCTGCGCGCGGTACCTTCAACTATTCTTGCGGCGGCTTCAAGGCTGCAAGTATTTAAATCAACCATTTTTTCTTTAGCAATTTCAAGCACCTGACTGTTTGTTACCTCACCAATGATTTCTTTTCCCGGTGTTGAGCTTGCTTTAGCTAAATTAGCCGCTCTTTTTAAAAGAAAAGAAACCGGAGGGCTTTTTACAATAAAATCAAAAGTTTTATCTTCATAAACACTTATTATAACTGGAAGAATTATTCCTTCTTTTTGCTTTGTAGCCTCATTAAAAGACTTACAAAATTGCATAATGTTTACTCCATGCTGGCCTAAAGCCGGGCCAACCGGAGGCGCCGGATTAGCGCTTCCCGCGGGAATTTGCAATTTTATCAAACTTTTTAGTTTTTTCTTTTTCTTTGCCATAACTGTTTTAAATCCGAAATCCGAATATTGAAATCCGAAACATCCGCCTAAGGCGGACTAATGTTCAAATTTTCAAAACAAAAAATATTGTTTTGGTCATTTGAATTTTGATCATTAAGGTTTGTTTCGAATTTCGTGCTTCAGATTTACTTATAATTTTATACTAGTTCCACCTGCCAAAATTCAAGTTCAACAGGTGTAGTTCTTCCAAAAATTGAAACATTTACTTTTAATTTACCTTTATCAGGATAAATTTCTTCGACTACTCCGCTAAAATTAACAAAAGGGCCTTCCATAACCCTAATGCTTTCTCCTCTTTCAAAAGTTACCTTTGGCGCTGGCTTTGTTTTACTTTCTTCAGCTTTAACTAAAATTCTATCTACCTCTTCTTGAGATATGGATGTCGGCTTCCTGCGCGGCCCTATAAAAGCTGTGATACCCGCGGTTTGACGCACAAAAAGCCAAGTGTCGTCATTCATCTCCATATGTACCAAAATATACCCCGGAAAAAATTTTCTTTCTAAAACTTTCTTTTTTCCGTGTTTTACTTCAGTAATCTGCTCCTTAGGAATGACTACTTTATCAATTAAATGCTGATAGTTATGAGAACGCACTCTTGCTTCTAAATTAGCATGAGCCTTGTCTTCAGCCCCACTCAACGTATGAAGAATATACCACTGCATCATATTTAAATATTGATTATAGTAATTAAGGAGAAAGTAGATTTATTTCTTAATTTCTGCAATCATTTTCATTATTTTAGAATAAGCTGAACTAATCTCGATAAACTTAAATCTACAAGAAAAATATAGCCTGTCAAAAAACTACAAGTAATTATTACTAATACAGCCGCCGATTTTAGTTCTTGGCGTGAAGACCAGTTAACCTTTTTAAGTTCTTCCTTTGCTTCTTTCAAAAACTTAGGAAATCTTTTAAAAAATCTAATCATCTTTTTTATATACAAATTGGCACAGATAAATATAAAAACATATTTCAGAAAAAAACTTTATCGCAAGCTCTAAAAACATTCTTACTTCTTTAAGCAGGCGAGACAGGAGTTGTGTGCGCCCTTCGGCAAAGCCGAAGTTCTCTTTTTGGCGCATCCAACAATTCCTTGTCCAGAAAAAAACTTTATCGCAAGCTCTAAAAACATTCTTACTTCTTTAAGCAGGCGAGACAGGAGTTGAACCTGTAGCCCCCGGTTTTGGAGACCGGTGCTCCGCCAATTGAGCTACTCGCCTAAGGCTTAGCCTCTTTATGCTCTGTATGCTTTCGTTCAAAACGGCAATATTTTTTTACAGAGAGCTTTTCCGGATGCTTTCTCTTATTTTTTGTAGTATAGTAATTTTTCCGTTTACAAATTTCGCAACTTAAGGCAATTAATTCTCTCATAATAACTTATAGTAAAAAGTAAAAAAAGGCTACAATCCCCCCGCCCCACTTTTAGTGATTTTTAAATTCCCTAAACTAAGCCCACGACCGGAGTCGAACCGGTGACCACTTCGTTACCAACGAAGTACTCTACCGACTGAGCTACATGGGCAGCTAACCTATATAATATAGGGAAAAGGCGAACTGTAGGATTTTACTATAAAAGCAGCTTTTGTCAAGAAAAATAACTGAAAAAAATCTTGTCGAATTGACCAGTAAATAATGTTACCTAAGCAAGAGACCCAAGGTATCGTTGACCAATAATATATGTTACCTCTTATTTAGGGGGTGATATTATGAGTCCACGGCCTGTAAACGAATTATTGGAAAAGATCAGCAAACGTT
>JBDRIY010000103.1:0-4662 GCA_043815445.1 Candidatus Omnitrophota bacterium | reverse complement strand
CTCCTATTTCTCTTCCGTCAACTTTTATTACCGGAATAATTTCAGCGGCAGTTCCGGTTAAAAAACACTCATCACTTACAAAAAGCTCATGCCTGGTTATAACATGTTCATGAGCCGATATTTTTAATTTTTTAGCGATATCTAAAACCACGTCTCTAGTAATACCCCGTAAAGTTCCCATACATTGAGGCGGAGTGTAGAGCTCCTTATTTTTAATTATAAAAATATTATCTCCGGTACATTCAGCAATATAGCCTAAATGGTCAAGCATTAACGCTTCTTGATAACCGGAGTTTATCGCTTCTATTTTAGCTAAAATATTATTTAAATAATTTAAAGATTTAATTTGAGGATTTAAAGCTTCAGGAATATTTCTTATAGTAGGAACAGTAATAATTTCCATTCCTTTCTGATATAATTCTTCAGGGTAAAAAGCTATTTTATCAGTAATAATAACTAAAGTTTCATTTCCTTTGCATTTTCTAGGATCAAGCCCCAAGTCTCCCGCTCCTCGTGAAACAACCACTCTTACATAACCATCTTTCAGCTTATTCGCCTTTAAAGTTTTTATTATAGAATCCTGAAGTTCTTTTTTACTTAAAGGAACTTTCAAACAAATTGAATGAGCAGATTCATAAAGCCTGTCAATGTGTTCTTTTAACTTAAAGATCAAACAATTATAAGACCTTATCCCTTCAAACACCCCATCTCCATCTCCATATAAAAACCCATGATCAAATACAGAAACCTTTGCCTCAGATTTATCCACTAATTTTCCATTCAAATATATTTTCATTTAACCCCCCGTCTACGAAGGACGATCGCTACGCTAAGACGAAGGACGATTCCTGTTCGCTCCTCGTCCTTCATCCTTCGTCCTTCGTTAAAATTTCAACTGCCCATCTTCAATAAACACTATCCTCTTCGCCCTCTTAGCCAGCTCTAAATTATGAGTAACTAGAACTACTGTTTTATTCTTCTCTCTATTAAGCCTATCTAAAAGATCTATAATCTTTTCCTGAGAATTTTTATCAAGGTTTCCCGTAGGTTCATCGCAAAGAATTACCTCAGGGCTATTAATCAAAGCTCTGGCAAAAGCAGCTTTCTGTTTTTGCCCGCCGCTTAACTGCGAAGGAAAAGCATATTGCTTATCTTCTATACCTAAGTATTTTAACAACTCTTGCCCTTGTTTCAAAGAGTATTTTTTCGCTGACAGCCTCAAAGGCAAAGTTATGTTTTCTATAACATTCAGTTCCTCAATAAGATGATAAAACTGAAAAACAAAACCAATATTTTTACTCCGCCATAAAGAAAGTTCTTTATCTCTTAATTTATAAATATCTTTTCCCTTAAAAACTACCTTGCCATTAGTAGGGCTCTCCAACCCTCCTAAAATATGTAATAAGGTAGACTTGCCGGCGCCGGAAGGCCCCACTATAGAAAAAAAATCTCCAGCCTCTATCACTAAAGAAACCCCCTTAAGGGCGCAAACCGCCCCGCCAAGGCCCAGATATTCTTTTTCTACTGAAATAACTTCTAATAATTTATTCATCTTAACGGACAGGCCACGGCCCATCCCTACACATTTTTATTTTTTATTTTAATATTTAGATTTCGAATTTTCTTACTCATACCTCAATGCCCGCGAAGGCAGCATTTTTGCCGCTCTTTTAGCCGGAAATAAACTAAAGATATATGAGAGGAAAAACCCTACAAATACAATTAAAAGAATATCTCTTAAATTTATTGCCACCGGCAAATACTCTATATAATAAATCTCCTCCGGCAACTTTATAAAAGGGTAATTCTTTAAAATAAAACATAAGCCTAAACCCAAAATCGCGCCCAAGCTTGTTCCCATAAACCCTAAAATAAGCCCTTGAAAACTAAAAATACTTAATATCCTTCGGCTGGAAAAACCTAAGGATTTTAAAATACCTATATCTTTGGTTTTTTCAACCACGCCTATAGTTAAAGTGGCAAAAACATTAAAACAAGCAACTAAAATAATTAAACTTAAAATAATAAACATAGTAATTTTTTCCAGTTTCAAAGCCGAAAACAAAGCCCGGTTTGTATCCATCCAGGTAGAAACAAAAACATCTCCGGGAAAACTATCCATTATTTTTTCCTTTATTTTAGCCGCTTCAAAAGAATCTTTCAGCCGAACCCCCAAAAAAAGAAAATAATTAGAGGAAAGAATTTTTGCCTCCTCTAAAGTAGTAACAAGGCAGCTAGAATCAATATCATAAAGCCCTGTTTTAAAAACTCCTCTTACTTTCCCTTTACGAAGCTTAAGCTCTTTTTCTAAAGGATAAAATTCAATTTCGTTAAGAATAAAAAATCTTTTTTTTAAGCCTTCTCCTATAAAAAACCCTTGATCAGACTGTTCTTTTTCCGCGTATTGATAAAAATTTTCAGCTTCTTGTTTATCTTTAAAATCAATACCCTTTACTGTCAAGGGAACAATCAAATTATTAAACTTAGCGAAAACCTGGGTTTGTAAAAATATTCCCGCGGTTTCAACATCTTCCCAACTATCTATGGTTTTCTTTATTTGAGGTATTTTTTCAGAATCAAAACTCTCTACAGTCAAATGATGGTTAAATCTCATAAGCTTATCAGTTAAATCGCGGTCAAACCCGTTCATAACTGAGATCACTATTATTAAGGTGGCAACTCCCAAAGCAATCCCTAAACAAGAGACAATCCCGATAAAAGAAATATGCCTGGCTTTACCCCTAAAAAGATAACGCCAAGCTAAATATAATTCTGTTTTCATGTTTTAATACACAAATTAGATAAAAATAAAATTCCAAATAACAAATAAATTCCAATATTCAAATTCCAAACAAAGAAATTCTTTATTGGAATTTGGATTTTGAGATTTGAGGTTTATTTGGAATTTGATGCTTGGAATTTGAAACTTAAAAACATTAGCATTCATCTGTATCTTTCTTTATCCGCGATCATCTGCGCTTAAAGGCTTAAGGAGGGGGAAAAGGATTACATCCCTTATAGAAGGCTGGTTAAGAAGAATCATTACCAGCCTATCCATACCTATACCTAAGCCCGTAGCCGGAGGCATACCATATTCTAAGCTGGTTAAAAAATCATTGTCAATTTTTTTAGGAAGTTCTTCTTCTATTTCTAACTGTTTTGTCAACCGCTTTCTCTGTTCTAAAGGGTCATTAAGCTCTGAATAAGCGTTAGCAACTTCTAAACCGGCGATAAACAGTTCAAACCGTTCTACGATATAAGGATTATCTTTCTTTGCCTTAGCTAAAGGAGAAGTCCAGGTAAAAAAATCAGTGATAAACGCGGGCTTATCCGCGGGATAATTCTTCTCAATCAGCTCCTCAGTAATATTAAGAATTTGAGACCGGGTTAACCCCTTGGCTAACTTTAATTTTTTACTTATTTTATCCAGCATTACATCTTGAGAATCGCTATCCTCTATGCCGAATTCCTGGTTAAAAAGCTGAGCAAAAGAAATTCTCGGCCAAGGAGGAGTTAAATCTATTTTTCTGCCTTGATATTCTAAAACCAGCGAAGAATTTATTTCTTCAGCAAGGTATGAAAACAAATCTTCGCAAGCCTTCATCATATACTCATAGTTTTCATAACAACAATACGCCTCCAGCATAGTGAATTCAGGATTATGCCTTCGAGATTCACCTTCATTGCGAAAACTGCGGTTAATCTCGTAAATCTTTTCAAATCCTCCAACTAATAAACGCTTAAGATAAAGTTCAGGCGCTATGCGCAGGTAAACATCAGTATTAGTGGCATTATGATGAGTAATAAACGGCCGGCCGGCAGCTCCTCCGGCAATATTATGAAGCATAGGGGTTTCCACTTCAGTATATTTAAGGCGTTCAAAAAAATTACGGGTTAAAGAAATAATCCGGGCCCGATTCATAAAAACATCCTTAACCTCAGAATTAGAAATTAAATCCAGATAACGCTGACGGTAGCGAACTTCTACGTCTTTTAAGCCATGCCATTTCTCAGGCATTGGCCGTAAAGCTTTAGCAAGAAGTTTTAAACTTTTGACTAAAACTGTAAATTCTCCGGTGCGAGTTTTAAACAAACTGCCTTCAACCCCGATAATATCGCCGACATCCATCTCTTTATAAAGCTGGAAAAGCTCTCCTAATCCACTAAGCTGAGCATAAATCTGTAATTTACCGCTACAATCGCTTATGTGAGCAAAACCCGATTTTCCATGCTCTCTTTTAGTGATAAGCCTTCCAGCGGCTGAAACTTCTTTTCCTTCCTCAAAATCCGTTAAAATTTCCTTAATAGACAAAGGTTTAGCAAACTGAGTCTCTAAAAAAGGATACCCAAACTTCTCTTCAATTCTCTTTAGTTTATCTATATTTTCCATATTATCACCTGCTTACAATAGCCACGTTTAGTTTTTACCCCTCAGGATGAACAATCAGAAAGTTTCCTAATTACTCAATTATATAGAAATTTCCCAAAAAGTCCAGTAATAAACCCTAAAAGTTCCATCCACGAATTGACCAGTAAATAATGTTACCTAAGCAAGAGACCCAAGGTATCGTTGACCAATAATATATGTTACCTCTTATTTAGGGGGTGATATTATGAGTCCACGGCCTGTAAACGAATTATTGGAAAAGATCAGCAAACGTT
>JBDRIY010000102.1:0-34357 GCA_043815445.1 Candidatus Omnitrophota bacterium | reverse complement strand
CCTACTGTAATTGGTTTTAGAATATGACAATAATAGTTGACTACGGTGCAGGGAATTTGAGAAGTGTGGTTAATTCTGCTTTGTCTTTGGGCAAGAAGGTTAAAGTTAGTGATTCTTTGGCTATTATAGAAAAGGCTAAGAAGATTATTTTACCCGGTGTGGGGCATTTTGCTGAGGCGGTTAAGGAGTTAAAAAAAAGAAAAATATTTAGTATTTTAAAGAAAAAAATAAAAGAAGGCACGCCTTTCTTGGGAATTTGTATAGGTATGCAATTGTTGCTAGAGGAGAGCCAAGAAGCTGAAGGCGTCCAAGGGTTAGGAGCCATTAAGGGAAAAGTAAAACGATTTAAAGCGAAAAATCTGATTGTTCCCCATATGGGGTGGAATCAGGTGGAGATAGATCATAGATCCTCGATCCTAGATCCTCGTAGGGGAAGGGATCTATTTATGGGGATTGAGGATAACAACTTTTTTTATTTTGCTCACTCTTACTACTGTGATTTAAAAGAAAAGCAAGCAATTTTAGCGACTACTAATTATGGTATTAATTTTGTTTCAGCATTGCATAAGGAAAATATATGGGGAGTGCAGTTTCATCCTGAAAAAAGCCAGAAATTAGGCTTGAAAGTTTTTAGTAACTTTCTCAATCTTTGATTTCCGTTTTTACGAGAATCGAGTATCGAGAATTATGAAGATTATTCCAGCAGTTGATTTATGGGAAGGGAAGGTTGTTCGGTTGCTTAAGGGCGATCCTAAGTGTTCTACGGTTTATAGCGATGACCCTGTAGGGATAGCAAGGAAGTGGAAGAATCAGGGCGCAGGGTTCTTGCACATAGTTGATTTATCAGCGGCTTTAGGCGGGAAAGATAATTTTGAAATTATTGGCAGAATTCTGAAAGAACCCGGCGTTCGCGCGGAAGTAGGCGGAGGTATAAGAAGTTTGGAAAAGGCGGAGAAAATTATATCTTTGGGCGCGGAAAGAGTAATAGTAGGAACCAAGGGGTTAGATAAAGATTTTCTTAAAAGGTTGTTAAAATTATTAGGGCCGGATAGAATCGCGGTTAGCGTAGATGTAATTGACTCAGAAATTGCGGTTCGGGGATGGCAGGAGAAATCTTCCGTTAAAGCTTTGGATTTTATAAAATATTTAGAAGATGAGGGTTTAAAATGGGTTATTTATACTGATATTTGCCGCGATGGAACTTTAGAGGGAGTAGATGTAAGCAGGGCCAAAAAGATGTTTTCTTTTAGGAATTTGAATATTACTTTTGGAGGAGGGATATCCTGCATGGAGGATATTAAAAAAATAAAGCAAGAGGCTCCTTTTATCTGGGGGATAATTACTGGAAAAGCTTTATATGAAGGCAAAATAGACTTAACAAAGATAAACATTGACAATCTCTGAGAATATGGTATAAAAAGGGCTCCGCATAAGAGATGAAAGTTATTGATTTAAGAGTATTATGAAGGTAAAAAAGACTAAATTTTTTAATAAGGAAAAGAGAGATTGGGTGCTTATTGACGCTAAGGATAAGATTTTAGGAAGGCTTTCTGTCCGGATAGCGAAAATATTGCAGGGTAAGAATAAAGCGTCCTACAGCCCTAATTTTCTCTGCGGCGATAGAGTTATCGTAATAAATGCCAAGTATATGAAGTGGACAGCGAATAAAGCTGATACTAAAATTTACGATAAGTATACCGGATATCCCGGCGGCCGCAAAGAAACAGCTCTTAAAATATTAATGGCTAAAAATCCCGCAAAGGTTCTTAGAATGTCGGTTCGAGGAATGATGCCTAAAAATAATTTAGGTAGGATAATGGTGAAGTCTTTGAAGATTTATCCTGAAGCTATTCATTCTCAAACTGCTCAAAAACCTAAGGAAATAACTAATGAAATTTTAGGCCCTTCGGCTTCCTTCGGCCGCTCAGGGTCAATTCGGCTAAATCCGCTTAAGACGGACAAGTCTCATTGATTTAATTATGAAAGAATTAATAAAAACAAAATTAAAACCTCAGTTAGAAACAAAAAAAATGCTTATGGCAACAGGCAGAAGAAAAAAAGCAGTCGCTAGAGTTAAGATTCTTCCGGTAGGAAAAGGTAGAATTATTATAAATGGAAAAGAGCTAACAAGTTATTTTTCTATCGCGGATAACATAACTCAAATTAAAAAACCTCTTATAGTCGCGGAAGTAGAAGGAAAAATAGATGTTTTAGCTAGCGTTCGAGGAGGGGGAAGCAGCGGACAAGCTGGGGCAGTAAGCTTAGGAATTTCACGGTGTTTGGTTGAACAAAGCCCTCAATTACGCGTATTATTTAGAAGAGAAGATTTGCTTACCCGAGACCCTCGCGCTAAAGAAAGAAAAAAATATGGCCGTAAAGGCGCCCGCCGTAAATTTCAGTGGACTAAACGATAAAACAGTATTTAGGAATATAAATCCGAAATCCGAATATTGAAATTCGAAACAAACTAAGAAAAATCCGAAATCCGAAACAAGACTTAATGTTTTCTATCTTTAGAATTTCGAATTTGTTTCGTGCTTCGGATTTCGTATTTCGAATTTAAAAAAAACGGGTGTTGTAGTTTATTTAAGATGTTTAGCCATATTGAAGAAATCCTTGATGAAATAAGAAAAGGAAAGCCTGTTATTGTTGTAGATGATGAGGCTAGAGAAAATGAGGGTGATTTAATTATTGCCGCTCAGTATGCTTCCGCTCAGGCTATAAATTTTATGATTAAAGAAGGCAGGGGGCTGGTCTGTGTTCCTTTAGCAAAAGAAAGAATCCAGGAGTTAGGCTTAGAACCTATGCATCATAAGGCCTCAAACGACCCCTTTAAAACTGCGTGGAGGGTGTCTGTTGACGCGTCAAGCGGCGTAACTACCGGAATTTCAGCTTTTGACCGCGCTAAAACTATAGAAGTTTTAATTAGCTCGGAAGCTAAGCCTAAAGATTTAACAAGGCCGGGCCATCTTTTTCCTTTAGAAGCAAAAGAGGGGGGGGTATTAGTTAGGGCAGGGCACACTGAAGCAGCTGTAGATTTAGCAAGAGCCGCTGGCCTTTATCCGGCAGGAGTAATTTGTGAGATTTTAAAGGAAGATGGCACTATGGCCCGGCTTAAAGATTTAATCGATTTTGCCAAAAAGCATAGTTTAAAGATATGCACCATTGCTTCGTTGATTGAATATCGCCGGAAAAAAGAAAAATTAATAAAACTTTCTGAAAAAGTAAACTTACCTACCGAATATGGAGATTTTACTCTTTTTCTCTATGAATCTTTGATTGAGAATAGCTGTCATGTTGCTTTAGTCAAAGGGGATATTAAAGAAGAACCTGTTATTGTGCGGGTTCACTCAGAATGCCTTACCGGCGATATGTTCTCATCACTTAGGTGCGATTGCGGTAAACAGCTGCACAGTTCTTTAGAAAAAATTGGCCGTGAAGGAGGAGTTCTCCTTTATATGCGCCAGGAAGGAAGAGGCATAGGACTTAAAAACAAGATAAAGGCTTATAATTTGCAGGAAGAAGGCGCTGATACTGTAGAGGCTAACCATATGTTAGGATTTGATGCTGATTTAAGAGATTACGGAATTGGTGCTCAGATGCTTGTAGATTTAGGGGTAAAAAAAATAAAACTTCTTACCAACAACCCTAAAAAGATTATCGGACTGGAAGGCTACGGCTTAGAAATAGTAGAACGGATACCAATTACAGCACAGCCCTGTTCTCATAATAAACATTATTTAGAGACGAAAAAAATGAAACTGAATCATATGTTGTAAATAGGCATAGCGCATGGCGCGAAGCGCAGAGTGTTTTATTCTTAACGCTATGCATTATGCTCTTTGCGCTATGCTTTCCAAGAGGAGGAAACAATGAAGGAGATAAAAGGAAATTTTTCGGGCAAAGGGAAGAAAATAATTATTATTATTTCAAGATTCAATGAATTCATCAGTAATCAATTGCTCCAAGGTTGTTTGGATACTTTGAAAAAATCCGCGGTAGCAGATGAAGATATCGTTGCAGTTTGGGTGCCTGGTTCTTTTGAAGTTCCTCAGGTATTAAGTAAGTTAGATTTAAATAAATTTAATGCTGTTATTACCTTAGGCGCGGTGATAAGAGGAGAGACTCCTCATTTTGATTATGTAGCTTCAGAAGTGTCAAAAGGAGTTTCGCGAATTTCTCAGGATAAAAAAATTCCCGTTATTTTTGGAGTAATCACTGCCGACAACGTAGAGCAAGCTGTTGAGCGTGCCGGCACTAAACAAGGCAACAAAGGAAGAGATGCCGCCCTTTCAGCCTTAGAAATGGCGGATATTTATTCGCAGATATAATTCTTGATACTCGATACACGATACTTGATAATTCGTAAAATATTGAGAATCAAATATCGAGGATCAAGTATTGAAAAACGAGTATCGAGAAACGAGAATCGAGTATCGAGAATATGAGATTACGTTCAAAAGCACGAGAAATTGCTCTTTGCCTTCTTTATCAAGTAGAGATATCTAAGGCTGATTTTAAACAAGCTTTTGAAAATTATCTTCAAGATTACCCTCAAGAACAAGAAGTTATTAATTTTTCTTTTACGTTGATAGAAGGAACATTAAAAAACATTCCCTCAATTGATTCTGTTATTAAAAAACATGTAAAAAATTGGGAAATTACGAGAATGGCGGCTATTGACCGTAATATTGCGAGAATGGCCTGCTTTGAATTACTTTTCTTAGAAGATATTCCGCCTAAGGTATCTATAAATGAAGCTATAGAATTAGCTAAAAGATTTGGTGACATTGAATCTCATAGGTTTATCAACGGTATTTTGGATAAAATATATAAGGCGGAAGGGAAGAAAGAAGAATAACAATATTAGATAATAATTATCAATAATCCTGTAGGGGCCGGGCCTGCCCGGTCCCTACAGCGTAACCGTATAACGTTGCGCAAGGCGAGACATATAATGAAAAAATGTGATCTCCATATTCATTCCAATTTTTCCGATAGTGATGCTGACATAGAAAGTATTTTTAAAGAAGCGGCAGCAGTTGGTTTGAGCTGTATTGCTATCACTGATCATGATACCGTTGATGGTTTAGTCCAGGCCAAAAAATATAGCAAAATTTACAATATTGAGCTTATTGAGGCAATTGAGATGAGTGCTGAGTATAATGAAACCGAAGTCCATATATTAGGTTATTTTGTTGACAGCAGTAATAGGGAATTTAAAGCGGAATTAGCAAAGATAAAAGAATTAAGGCGCCAAAGGCTTGGCTGGATGGCTGATAAGTTAAATTCTTTGGGAGTAGAAATTGATAAACAGGAACTTTTTTTAAACATTAAAGAAGCTGTCCCCACAAGGCTGCATCTTGCTTTGCAGCTTAAAAAAAAAGGGAAAGTAGCTACCTTACGAGAAGCATTTAAAAAATACCTTTCTCCCGGCAAGCCTGCTTACCAGGCTCGTCTTCGACATTCAGTAAAAGAAGCTATAAAGTTTATCAAAGGCTATGGCGGCCTCTGTTTCTTAGCTCATCCCCATATAATACCTAATCAGTCTTGGGTGGAAGAGTTTATATCTTTCGGCCTTGATGGCTTAGAGTCGGTTTATCCTAATATGCCGCCGGTAAAAAAATTACTTTATGAAGGCCTGGCGCTTAAATTCAAAATATTACAGTCTGGAGGATCTGATGTTCATGGGAGTTTTAAAGAGTTTATTAAAATGGGAGAGGTGACTATTCCTTATAGTTGGGTTGAAGAGATGAAGAAGCGAAGATGTATCGATATTTGATAAAGGTTCAGGCAGGCCTGAACCCTACAGAATAATAATTATCAACAATCCTGTAGGGAACGGGCCTGCCCGTTCCTCTAATTTTGTATAGAAAATGGAAAAAGATGTTTTTTTTATGAGAAGAACTTTAAAGCTGGCTAAATGCGCTGAGGGTTGTGTTTCGCCTAATCCTTTGGTGGGAGCGGTTATTGTTAAAAAAAATAAGGTGATTTCAGCCGGTTATCATAAAAAGGCTGGTTTGCCTCATGCTGAAATAGAGACTATTAAAAAATCAAAAGTATCTTTGGAAAACACTACTCTTTATGTTAATTTGGAGCCTTGCTGTCATTTTGGCAGGACAGGGCCTTGCGCGGATGAGATTATTAAACAAGGTATAAAAAGAGTAGTTATCGCGGCTATTGACCCAACCCTTAAAGTTAATGGAAAATCCATAAAGAAATTAAGAAAAGCGGGAATTAAGGTAGATGTGGGGCTATGTAAGGAAGAAGCAATAAAGCTTAATGAAGTGTTTTTTAAAAATTCAAAGACAAATAGGCCCTTTGTTGTTGGAAAAGCAGCTCAAAGCCTTGATGGAAAAACCGCCACTTGTAAAGGTGCATCAAAATGGATTACAACTTTAGCCAGTAGAAATTTTAGCAAATCTTTAAGAGATAAATATGATTGCGTATTAATAGGCGCTAACACTTTAATAAAAGATAACCCTCGGCTTGACGGCATAAAAAAAATTCCTTATAAAGCAGTAATTTCTAATAAGTTGAACTTACCTTTAAATTCTTATGTTTTTAAGAAAAATCCTGAGAAATTGATAGTTTTTACTTCAAATAAAAGTAAGAATAAAAGCAAAAAGTTTCCTTCTTCGGTCAAAATTTTTTTCTTAAAAGATAACAAAGGCTTTTTGCCGCCGAAGGAAATATTAAGAATTCTTTATGATTTAGGTATTACCTCTGTATTTATAGAAGGAGGTTCGCGAACTCTAGGGCATTTTTTCATGAGTAAGCTTGTGGATAAAGCTTATTTTTTTATTTCGCCTAAAATAATAGGGGGAGTAAAGGCTCTTACTTCTATAGGAGCGGAAGGCTTTCCTTGTTTAAAAATATGCCCTGTTATCCAAAATATTGAGATTAAACGTTTAGACGAGGATATCATAGTCTCAGGTTACCCTCATTATAATAATCCTTAAAGTTACAAAACAGTTGACAACTGTTTTGTAACTTTAAGGCCGTTGTGTGATATATTGCTTTATACTTTAAGGGGTGGTGAAGCGGGCAATTTGTGGTAAAATAAAAAATAAGGCAGGTGTTTATGGACAATAAAAGACGATTAGTGAGATTAGATGTTGGTGATTTCTTAGAAGTGCAATCTTTAAACGAAATCGGCAGGACCTATTCGGGTAAAAGTAAAGATATAACTCTTATGGGAGTATGCTTTTCTTCTAAGGCTGAGTGGCCTAGAGGCAGTGTTCTTTTAATTGATTATTTTATTCCTGAAGATTTAGATTCAGTAAGGCTGAAAATGACAGTAGTCTGGTCAGAGCTTATTGATGCTGATGCCGGTTATTTTTGCGGCGGCGAGATAATTGATATCCAGGATAATAAGCAGGGAAAGTTTGCTAACTATTATTTTAAGAAATTGAAAGAAAGGTTCTTTATTTAAATTTCTGATACTCGATACACGATAATAGATAACTCGTAGAAATACATATTGAATTATCGAGAAACGGGTATCGAGGAGCTAGTATCAAGAATATTTGATGAATGATAGAGTTAATGATGCCTTTTATGATTCTTCTCAGGTTGTAATAGTTGAGGCTTCGGCTGGAAGCGGAAAAACATATTCCCTGGCGAAACGTTATATCACCCTCCTTTTAAAAACCGCAGCTAAATCAGAATACATTTCCTTAAGAGAAATATTGGCTATTACTTTCACCAATAAAGCGGTTATTGAGATGAAAGAGCGTATTTTAGAGCTCTTAAAAAGAATTGCTTTTAATACTTTTGAAAGTCCAGAGCAAAAAGAAGATATTCTAAGTGTTCTAGGGGCGGATAAGGGGCGGGCTAAGCCTATTGCTATTCGTATCATAGATGAGCTTATTCGGCATTATAATTTTTTTCAGGTTCAAACCATAGACAGTTTTATCAATACTCTTCTTTTAGGCTCGGCCTTGAATATTGAACGCTCGGCAAGTTTTCAAATAAAAAGAGATTATCTTGAGCAGCTTTCTTACTGCCTGGATTTAGTTATTGAGCAAGGAGCGCAAAGCCGGGATGTATTTAGCTTTTTAGAGGAATTTCTTAAACATTATCTTTTTGTGGAAAATAAAAGCGGGTGGTTTCCTAAAAAAGATATTTTAGAATTAACACAATCTTTGTTTAGGTTGAGTAATAAGTATGGGGAACTTTTCCAAGCGAATAAAAGCAAGAGCAGTGATGTTCTTAAAAAAAAGAATTATGTATATCAACTTATCAAAGAGCTTGAATTATTATTTCCTAAGGGCCTAAACGGCACTGATGCCAGAGGCATCCGTACTTTTCTTAATGAAAATATGGAAATTTTTAATATATCCAGTTTACCCATGGCTTTAGCTAAAACGAAAGTCCCTATGAATAAAGGTAAAACCGCGGAAGCCGGATTTCAAGAAAAATGGGAAAGAGCCCGCGGAGAAATAAAAGAGCTTGTAGAACTTGATTCAGCAGCTGCTTATAATCCTTATGTCCGATTATTTTTGGGCATAGTAATTTTTTTTCAGGCAATATCAAAGAAAGAGGATGTTGTGTTTTTAGAAGAATTAAACCGTCAAGCGCGCCTGCTTTTTGGCGATGAAGGAGTGACTGTTGCCGAAATATATTACCGTTTAGCCGCGAGGTTTAAACATTATCTTATTGACGAATTCCAGGATACCAGCATTTTGCAGTGGTATAATTTAAAAATAATGGTCGAAGAAGCTTTGTCAACCGGAGGGACTTTGTTCTATGTTGGTGATAAAAAACAGGCAATTTACCGTTTTCGGGGAGGAGAAGCTAAACTTTTTGACAGCTTGCCAGAGCAGCTAAGTATTTTTAATATTGAATTTAAAAAGCTTTCTAAGAATTGGCGCAGTCAAAAGGCTATTGTTGAGTTTAATAATAAAGTGTTTTCAAAAGAAAACCTTATGAATGCTATTAATCTTAGCGGGATTGCCGCTGAGTTAAGTGATAATAAAAAGGCGGTTGATGAGGTTATTGAGGTATTTAAAGACGCGGCTCAGGAGTATAAGGAAGAAAATTGTTTTGGTTATGTAAAAGTGGAATATATTAATGAAAAAGACCAGAGCCAGCGCGATGAAATCATTCAGCCAAAAATAATTGAACTTTTAAAAGAGCTTAAGAAAAGGTTTGAATACGAAGATATCGCGGTATTAACGCGGGATAATAATGAGGTTGAGCTGGTTAGCTCCTGGCTGCTTGAGGAAGGAATACCGGTTGAGTCTGAGAAGACCCTTAATATAGCTCAGAACCCTTTAATAAAGGGGCTTATTTCTTTTTTAAAATTTCTTTATTCCCCGATAGATAATTTAAGCTTTGCTTCTTTTATTCTTTCTGAACTGTTTTATAAAGTTTGCGGTTTATCTTATCAGGATATTGAACAGTTTATCTTTATTGTTCACAAAGAGCGTCCGCGAAAATATCAAACTTTATACAGGTTATTTCGTCAAGAGTATCCTGATATTTGGCAAGAATATATTAGCGGTTTTTTAAATAGCGTGGGCTTTATATCACCTTATGAATTAGTTGTCCAGTTTTATGCCCGTTTCCAGATAGCAGAGCATTTTAGCGAAGCTCAAGCTTTTTTTATGAAATTTCTTGAATTGATAAAAGCTAAAGAAGATGAATACGCCGGCTTAAGCGGATTTTTAACTTATTTTGAAAACGCGTCAGGAGAAGATTTATATGTTCATTCCGCCCACAGCAATGCTGTTAAAATTCTTACTATTCATAAATCAAAAGGGCTGGAGTTTGGCGTTGTCATCATTCCTTTTTTACGTATGGATATTAATCCGGAAACCGGAGAAAAAAGCACAAGTTCTTATGTTGTAGGCGGGCAAGGCCGGGAGGCTTTAGAGCTTAAGCGTATTACCAAGAATCACCGTCTTTATTCGCGGAATTTACAAGAGGTTTATGCTCAGGGTTATAAAAAAGCTTGTATTGATGAGCTAAATAAAATTTATGTTGCTTTAACCCGGGCTCAATATGAGCTTTATATTTTTGTTCCTACGAAAAGCGCCTCAAAGAATAATAAAGCGCGTTTTATCGTCTCTTCTTATTTGCCTATTTTAGAAATAGAGAATGAGATAGGAAGTAAAAGAGTATATGTCCGGAAAAAATCTTGGGCGGAGAATATTATTAAAGTTCCGCCTTCAAAATATGAAGATTTGGCGCTAATTTTTGCTAAACAGGGCAGTGACGCTGATAAAGTTCAAAATAGAGAAAAGATTATTCAAGGAGTTATCTTTCATTTCATTTTATCTTTTGTAAATAATCTTTCTGAAAGTGAAAAAGAAACAGTTATAAACCAAGCAGTTTCAGAAGCTGAAAATCTTTACCCCTTAGGCAGGGATTTTTCTTCCATAAAAGAAAAGATATCTTTGCTTGTAGATAAAGAAGAGTTAAAATCTTTTTTTTATGTATCGGGAGGTAAAGTTTTCAATGAAAAAGAAATTGTTAATAATTTCGGCGATATCAAACGCATAGACCGTTTAGTTATCAAGGAAAAACAAGCTTGGGTTATTGATTATAAACTTTCAAAAGAAGGCCAAGATAAACATAGCGATCAAGTTTTAGAATATATGCGGATTATAAAGGGTATTTATCCCAAATTAGAAGTGAAGGGATTTATTATTTATCTTGATGAGATGTTTAGCGAGGAACAGATACTCGATTCTCGATACTAGACACTCGTTTCTCGATGCTCGATAATTATATATATTACGAGCTATCGAGTATCGAGGACAATATTATGGATAAAATAATAAGATTTGATTTTGGCGAGAATTTTATTGATGGGGTAGCGGATTTTCTGCTTAAGAATCATTGTAAAGATGGTTATGATTTAAGCCGGGCCGCTTGCGTGTTTGACGGAAAACGGCCGTCACTTTTTTTATGTAAAAGGCTGAGTGAAAAAATCAAAAAGCCGTTTTTGCCGCCTAAGATTTTTTCTATTGATGAATTTATTGAATATATAATAGGCCGCTCTGCTCACAAAAGCTTAAGCAGCCTTGATAATGCTTATTTGATTTATTGCCTGGTTAGGGAGCATACTCCTTCTATGTTTGAGGGAAACTTTGAGTTTTGCGCGTTTTTGCCCTGGGCTCAGGAAATAATCTCTTTTATAGAACAATTAGATTTAGAAGATATTCAAAATAGTTCTTTGCAAACTGTGGAAAAAAGTGCGGCAATCGGCTATGAAGTACCTGAGAGTATTAATATTTTACTTTCTCATATAGTTGAAATTCGCCGGGCCTACCATAAAGTTTTAAGAGATAAAGGCTTTTATTCCCGCGGGTTGGCTTATCTTAAAGCCTCAAGAAAAATCTCTTCTATGGCTTTGAATGAATTTGATAAAGTTGTTTTTTGTAACTTTTTTTATCCTTATGCTACTCAGGAAAGAGTAATTAAAGAAGTTTGTGCCGGAGCAAGAGGGATTTGTATTGTTCAAGGCTCGCAAAAGGCCTTGCCGGAAGTTTTACCTGAGCTTAACTTATCTTTTTATCAGGGTTTTGACCTGCATTCGCAGGTTTGTATTGTTCGTGAAATTTTGAAAAATAAAATTAAAGATAAAAATAATACCTTGATTGTTGTCCCTAGGGCAGAAGCAGTCATTCCTTTGCTTGGTGAAATTTCGCCCATTCTTGAGGATTTTAATATTTCAATGGGCTACCCCTTGAAAAGAAGCCCTTTTTATGTTTTGTTTGATGCTTTGTTTAAACTGCAGGAAAGTAAAAAACAGGGTAGCTATTATACTAAAGATTATTTGAACCTTTTACGCCACCCTTTAGTAAAAAATCTTAAGTTTAATCATAATCCTGCCTTAAGAAGGGTTATGATTCATAAGATAGAAGAAATTATTCATGGTGTTCAGGAGAGCGCTATTGGAGGCAGTTTATTTTTAACTCTTGATCAAATAGAGAATGAAGAGAAGATTTATGAACTAACAGTCGACACTCTTCAGAGTATGGATATTTCAGCTTACCCTATTGGAGCACGTCCCGCGGGGGTAACAATTGAAGACTGTAAAGCTGCTCTCAGCCAATTGCACACTTTATTATTGCGGGCTTGGGATGAAGTTTCCAGCTTTAGCGGATTCGCGGATAAACTTAATGATTTAATTGAAGCCTTGATAGAAAAAAGCGCGTTTACCCCGTTAGAGATTTCAGAATATAATAGAGAAAGCAATAAAAAAAATTTTATAGAACAGAAGAAGGAATCTCTAACGGGGTTTACCAGCTTTCATTTTAATCTGCAAGCGGTTGAAAAAATACAGGAAATAAAAGATGAATTTAAAAAAGTTTCTTTTAGCAGCCGGAGTTTTAGTCAGAATGAAATTTGGGAGATTTTTCGCCGAATGCTTCAAAATGAGATAATAGCTTTTAAGGGATCGCCCTTAAGAGGGACGCAGATACTGGGGTTTCTTGAAGCCCGCTCTCTTAATTTTGATAATGTTATTATAATGGATGTTAATGAGTCGGTTTTGCCTAAGCTTAAAATTTATGAGCCTTTGATTCCCCGAGAGGTAATGCTCCAGCTAGGGTTAGGAAGGCTGGAAAAAGAGGAGGAGATTCAGCGTTATCATTTTATGAGGCTTATCTGGAGTGCTAAGAACGCGTATCTTATCTATGAAGAAAATCAAGTTAAGGAAAAAAGCCGTTTTATTGAAGAATTACTTTGGAACAAACAAAAAAAAGCTCAAAAACTTGAAGCCACGCCTGTGCCAAAGGTATCTTTTTCGATGAAAATCTCTGATCCTCAAGGCAGTATTAAAAAAACTCCCCAGATAATAAAGTCTATGAAAGAGCAAGCCTACTCGGCAAGCAGGGTTAATACTTACTTAAGATGTTCTTTACAGTTTTACTATCAATATGTATTAGGTTTGCGAGAAAGGGAAGATTTGCTTGATGAGCCTCAAGCTTACCACATTGGAAATTTTATTCATGAATTACTTGAGGAAGCGTTCAAGGAATTTAAAGGCAGAAAGCCTGTGATTGATGGAAAGTTTAGAAAGCGTTTTTTTGAGCAGTTAGATGAAAAGTTTGAGAAAGATATTTCCGGCCGGATGAGATCAGATTCTTTTTTACTTAAAGGTATTCTTGTTAACCGAATGGAGAAATTTATTGATAACGAAGCCCAGCGCGAAGTAGCAAAAATTATTTGTTTAGAGGAGAAACGGAAAAGTCAAATTATTATCAATAATGAACCCTTAGACTTTTTTTATACTATAGATAGGATTGATGAACTAGCTGATGGCAGTATTATAATCATAGATTATAAAACCGGTTCAGCCAACCCGGTACCTAAAAAACTGGATAAACTTAAAAATATGTTAATGGATAGAAAATCTATAAAAGAAAATATTAAGTCTTTTCAACTGCCGTTATATTATTATTTTATTTCCCAGGAATTTCCTCAGGAGCGGTTAAACGCTGAATTATATAATATACGCACTTTGAAGAGATATCCTTTTATTCATAAAGATGATTTTGACCAAAAGGAAAAAATTAAAGAAATAAGCTTAAAAGCTCTCTCAGCGGTATTCACTGAGCTTTTTTGCCTTGATATTCCTTTTGAGCCGGATAAGCAGGATAATAAATGCCGCCTTTGTGATTTTAAGGGGATTTGCGGTTAGTGCTTCTTTTTCTTAACTCGTCTTTGTTGAGATGGTTTAGTATAAAATTGCCGTTCCCGAAATTTTTTTACGATGCCTTCTCTTTTACACTGGACCTTAAAACCTCTTAAAGCTCTTTCAAAATCGCCATTTGTTTCAATTCTAACCTCAGCCATATTGCCTCCTAATTTTGGGGTAGTATACCATATTTCAACCTATTTTAAAAGAGAAAATTTTTTAATTGAACCCCACCTAAAGTTCACTAAATAAGCATTGCTTATTTAGTGAACTTTAGGTGGTAAGTTGTTGGTGGTGAGGGGTATGGGATGGGAAAATGGGGTATAATTTGGGGTTATTTAGCGGGAGAAAGAGGAATTTTCTTTATAAATGCTGTAAAATATGATATGATTTTAGCTAATGAAACCTGTACAAAAACTTAATCTTTGGGATATTTTTTGTATTGCCTCGGGAGCAATGATATCTTCGGGTTTGTTTGTCCTTCCGGCAATTGCCTATAAATACAGCGGGCCTTCTATAATTCTCGCTTATTTTTTAGCCGGCCTTTTAATGATTCCTTCAATAATGAGTAAATCGGAACTTTTAAGCGCTATGCCTAAATCAGGCGGAACTTATTTCTTCATAGAGAGAAGTTTTGGGCCGCTTTTAGGAGTTTTTGGAGGGTTCGCGAATTGGTTTTCTATTAGCTTAAAGAGTGCTTTCGCTCTTATAGGTATAGGGACGTTTTTAGAGTATTTTTTTCCTCACGTGGGTTATCTTCATATTAAACTTGTTGCCGCGGCGTTTTGCGTTCTTTTTACAGTTATCAATCTTTTTAGGGTAAAAGTAGGCGCACGAATTCAAAACGTACTGGTTACCTTTCTTATTCTGGTGTGTTCTTTGTATGTAATTTTTGGATTAAAGAATATTAGCATTTCTTCGCAAAATTTTAGTGAGTTACTTCCTTTAAAAATAAAACCGTTTCTTTCAGTTATAGGGCTTGTGTTTATCTCTTATGGAGGGCTTACAAAGGTGGCTTCTATTGCCGAAGATACAAAAAATCCGTCTAAAACCATTCCTTTGGGGATGTTTTTATCTTTTTTTGTAGTTCAAATTCTTTATGTTTTGTGCGTAACCGTTACTATAGGGCTTTTGTCACCTCAGGAATTAAGTTTTACGCTTAGCCCTTTGACTCAGGGAGCTTTTAAACTTGGAGGGATAGGGTTTGGAGTGGTTTTATCTTTAGCGGCGTTAACCGCTTTTGTAAGTACTGCTAACGCCGGTATACTTTCATCTTCAAGAGTTCCTTTGGCTATGGCAAAGGATGAACTGCTTCCTTCCAAGTTTTCTTTTATATCCAGGAAATCCCAGGTTCCTTACTTTTCTATAATTTTTACGGGTTTAATTATGATTTGCTTAATTCTTTTCTTGAATTTGGAAAATTTAGTAAAAACCGCTTCAACTTTGATGATAATTCTTTTTATGTTTGTTAACCTTGCTTTAATCATAATGAGAGAAAGCAAGATTATAAATTACAGGCCAAACTTTAAAGCTCCTTTTTACCCATGGGTTCAGATTTTTGCTATTATAGCTTACGGCTTTTTAATTTTTGAAATGGGAAAAATTCCCCTTATTTTAAGTTTTTCTTTTGTAGGGGTGAGCTGTTTGTGGTTTTTTATTTACGCTCCCAAAGTAAAAAGGCAGTTTGCTTTAATGCGCCTCGTTGAAAGGGTAACTGCTAAAGAGTTCGCGGATACTTCCCTGGAAGAAGAGCTTAAAGATATTCTTCATCATCGTGATAAAATCGTAAAGGATAGGTTTGATCGTTTAATTGAAGTTTGTCCGGTTTTAGATATAGAAGAGGAGATGGACAGGGATGGTTTTTTTGAGCGTGTATCAGTAATACTTTCTCAGCGCCTTAAGATTGAAGCCGGCCGGCTAAAGCAGTTATTGATAAAAAGAGAAGAAGAATCTCATACTGTAATAGAGAAGGGTTTGGCGATTCCTCATATTATTGTCCCGGGAGAAAATAAGTTTGAAATTATGTTGGTTCGAGCGCGTAAAGGTATAGTTTTTTCTTCTGATGAAGAACCGGTACATATTATTTTTGTTTTAGCTGGCTCTATAGATGGAAGAAATTTTCACCTTCGGGCATTAATGGCCATAGCCCAAATTGTTCGTGAAGGCAGTTTTTATGAAGACTGGATGAGAATGAAGGATGAAAAATCTTTAAAAATGCTGGTTTTATCTTCTACAAGAAAAAGAGAACTTTAAAGGAATGAGATATGGATGTTTATAATTTTATTAGTTTTTCGGGGATGTTTGTTTTGCTTGGTTTTGCTTGGCTGATTTCTGCTGATAAACGGAATGTTAATTGGAGGGTTGTTGCATGGGGATTGGCTTTGCAGATTTTTATCGCTTTATTTATCTTTGTTACTCCCTGGGGCGCGAAACTATTTTTAGGCTTAAATGATATTGTAATAAGAATTTTAGATTCAGCCTCAAGCGGAGCAAGATTTGTATTTGGCAGGCTTGCTTTAGGCCCGGGACAAGTTGGTTCTGGAGGAGAGAGTTCTTTGGGGTTTATCCTGGCATTTCAGGCTTTTCCTACAATCATTTTTTTCGCGGCGCTTATTTCAATTTTATATTTTTTAAATATTATGCCGTTTATTATAAAAGTGTTTGCCTATGTATTCACTAAACTTATGAAAATATCCGGAGCTGAAAGCTTAGTTGCTTCAAGCAATATTTTTGTAGGGATTGAATCAATGCTTACGGTTAAACCGCATTTAAAGGATATGACTTGTTCGGAATTTTGTACTATATTAACTGTAGGAATGGCAACGGTTGCTTCAAGCGTTTTAGCTTTGTATGTTTTTACTTTAAAAAGCCAATTTCCCGCTATAGCCGGCCATCTTATTTCCGCGTCATTGCTTTCAGCTCCGGCAGCTTTGGCTATGTCTAAGATAATTTTACCTGAGAAAGAAACTCCTAAAACTTTAGGCGAGCATATTCATCCTCATTATGAAAAAGATAAGAGTTTTTTTGAAGCAATTATCAACGGCGCGAACTCCGGAGTTAAGATGATCATAGGTATAGCCGCTCTTTTAATCGCGGTTTTAGGCTTGGTAGCTTTGGTTGACCTGTTTTTATCTTTGGCAGGAGCAAAAATAAACGCTATTTTTAACCTTCAAATTGAATGGTCTTTAAAGGGCCTTTTGGGTTATGTTTTTTATCCTTTTACGATAATTTTAGGTGTGCCGGTGTCCGATGCCGGCGTAATTTCTAAAATTATTGGCGAGCGCGCCATTATTACCGAAGTAGCAGCTTACCAAGATTTAGCCGTTGTTATGGGTAACGGAGTTTTGCGCCATTCTCGTTCAGCTGTAATTGCCGTATACGCTTTATGCGGGTTTGCTCATTTAGCTTCAATGGCTATTTTTACCGGAGGAATTTCCGCGCTCGCGCCGAGCAGAACGTGTACAATAGCTAAAGTTGCTTTTCGCGCTCTTGTTGCCGCGACTTTAGCTTGTCTTTTAACCGCGTGCGTTGCCGGAACATTTTTCAGGGACAGTTCTATTTTGTTGGGGTTTAGCTCATGAAAATATTAATTACAGCGGGATCAACTTGGGTAAGGGTTGATGATGTGAGGATTCTTACTAATTGCTTCACTGGCAAGACAGGGCTTTATTTAGCGCGGGAATTGAAGAAAAAAGGCCATTCAATTACTCTTTTAGTAAATCCCCATTGTATAGGAGAGGCCCAGGACGTTAAGGCCGCTTATTATCATTATTTTGATGAGTTTAAAATAATGATAAATAAGCTCTTGAAAAATAATCATTTTGATATGATAATTCATACTGCGGCAGTAAGCGATTATAAGCTAAAGAAGCATTTTAAAGGTAAGGTTTCTTCAGGGAAAAAAGAATTGAACTTGGAACTTATCCCCGCGGAAAAAATTATAAAACAGATAAGAAAGCTGGCAAGGCGTTCGGTTCTTATTCAGTTTAAACTGGAGGCAAAAAGAAAAGGCCTTTGCGAAAAAGCTTATGAGAGTTTAAGGGAAAATAAAAGTGATTATGTTGTTGCTAACGCTTTGGAGGATTTGAGACGGTACAAGGCGTTTATTATAGATAAAGACAAAAATATAACTATTATTAATTCCAAAAAGAATCTTGCGCGGGGAATAATAAATAGGATAAATTTGATATAAAATTATACGGTTTTATAATCCTTTACAAAAAATCAAGCCTGGTTTAAAATATCCAAATTATGAAAAAGAACATTTTAGTTGGAGTGTGCGGGGGGATTGCTTCTTATAAAACTTGTGAGCTGGTTAGGCTTTTGGTTAAGAAAGGATTTTTAGTTAAAGTTATGATGACTGAAGCCGGAACTAAGTTTGTTACTCCTTTAGTATTTCAGAATCTTTCTAATGATATTGTTTATATTGATTTATTTCAGGTTTTAAAAGCAAAGAACCCTCAACATATATCTTTAGCCCAATGGGCTGATTTAGTTGTTCTTGCTCCGCTCTCAGCTAATACTCTTTCAAAGTTAGCCGGAGGCATATGTGATAATCTTCTTAGCGTGGTTGTATGCGCTTTGCCTGGAAAAACAAAAGTTTTGCTTGCTCCGGCAATGAATGAGAATATGTGGAAGAACCCCATCATTCAAGAAAATGTTAGTAAGCTTAAAAAAATAAAAAAATACCTGATTATGTCTCCGGTTAAAGGAGAATTAGCTTGCGGAGTGGACGGAGAAGGCAGAATGCCGGAAGCAGAGGAGATATATAGGAAGATAATGTCTAATTTCCAATTGCCCTAATTAACCTAAAAAATGAAATTCCAACGTTTAATATCAAAAATTAAATATCAAAATGTAAAATGACAATGTAAAAATTAAAATAAAGATTATTTTGAATTTTACATTTTAATTTGTCGTTTTGATTTTTAATATTTATTAGATATGATTTATTTTATTTTCGCTATATTGACGATTATTTTAGTTATTCTTGCTGTTCTTGTTTTTAAATTAAGCAGGAATAAGCAGGATGTTTTTCTTCACCAGAAGATTGATTCTTTAAAAGATGATTTTACCAAGAATATTCTTGCTTCTCAGGGGCATTTTCTTGACTCTTCTAAAGCAGTATCGGAAAACCTTTCTAAGCTTTATGAAAAAATAGGAGGCTTGGGCTCGGAGAGCAAAGAAATTCTTAATCTCACTAAATCTTTTCATAATGTTTTAATGCCGACTAAATCTCGGGGAGAGCTTGGTGAAAGTATTCTTGAAAATTTATTGAAGGATGTCCTGCCTAGAGAAGCAGTTATTTCTCAATATACTTTTAAAGATGGTAAAAAAGTTGATTTTGGGATTAAGCTTCCAGCGGCGGTTGTTCCAATTGACGCTAAGTTTTCTATGGAGGTATTTAAAAATTATTTAGACGCGCCGGAACAGGATAAAAACCGGTTAAAGCGGGCTTGTATTGATAGTATAAAAAAGAGAATAACTGAAACTGCGGGATATATTTATCCTGATGAAGGCACTACGGATTTTGCTTTAATGTATATTCCTTCGGAGGCGGTTTACTATTTTATTGTTACTGAAACTTTACTTTTAAATTTTGCCCACCAGAAAAAAATATTTGTTGTTGGGCCTAATACTTTATACGCTTATCTAAAAACAATTTTTGTCGGATTTCAGGCGATGAAGATAGAGGAAAAGGCTAAGGAAATATATAATAATTTGCAAAGATTAGAAAAAGATATGTCCCTGTTTACGCGCGAGTATGAGATCTTAGGTTTGCATATAAGAAGCGCTTCTTCTAAATATGATGATGTGGCTAAAAGAACAGAAAGGATTTCTTTAAAATTACAAAATATTGCCGGCAGTAATGATAGTGAAAGTGAGAGTATTCCCGCGGGCCAAGAAGCCTCGAGTTGAACCTTTTGACTCAGGTTTAAAGATTTATGTTAGCGAGCCGGCTGTAGAAGGAAAAGCCAATAAAAAGCTAATAGAAGTTCTTGCTGAATATTATCATAAAAAGAAACGAGATATAACCATAATAAAAGGCCAAAAGCAAAGAAATAAAGTGGTATCAATAGATGAAAAAAACACCTTTTTACCAAAAGCATCTTCAAAATAAGGGCCGAATTGTTGATTTTTGCGGCTGGGCTCTTCCTTTAGAATATCAAAGCGCTTTACAGGAGGCTAAGCAGGTTCGTTCTATCTGCGGCCTTTTTGACGCTTCTCATATGGGTGAAATAATAATACAAGGCCCGGGTAGCTTTGATTTTCTCCAAAGGCTTGCCTCTAATGATATTTCTTTGTTAAAAACAGGGCAGATGCAGTATAATCTTTTTTTAAATAAATCCGGAGGGGTAATTGATGATTTAATGGTTTATAAGTTAAAAAATGGATTTATGTGCGTGGTCAATGCTTCTAATAAAGATAAGGTTTTCACCTGGCTTAATAAAAATAATAATCAGCAGGCAGAAATAATTGATATAAGCGATATAACAGCTCTTATTTCAATTCAAGGCCCTAATTCAGCCGCAATAGTAAATAAGGTTTTCGGCAAAAAAATCGCGGACTTGAATTATATGAGTTTTTTTGAAGGAAAAATAGAAGGAGTAGATAAAGAAGCTGTAGTTTCACGCAGCGGCTATACAGGAGAAGATGGATTTGAAGTATATATTTGCTTAGATGATGCTGTTTATTGGTGGGATAAAATTGTTGAAGAAGGAAAGAACTTTGGGCTTATGCTTTGCGGTTTAGGTTCAAGAGATATTCTGCGAATAGAAGCAGGTTATCCTTTATACGGCCATGAAATTAACGATGAAATTAATCCCTGCGAAGCAGGCTTAAACTGGGCAGTAAAATTAAATAAAAATTTAATCGGCAGAGAAGAAATTTTAAAAGTAAAAAATCAGGGAATAAGAAGAAAAAGAATCGGCTTTATTATGCGGGAAAGGGCTTTTCCCAGGCAGGGTTTTTGTGCCTATTCGCGGGGAAAAGAAATAGGAGAAGTATCCAGCGCGGCTTTCTCACCTAATTTAAATAGTTTTATCGGTATGGCTTACATAGAGAAAGATTTTGCTGTTCTTGGTAATGAGGTTCAGATAAAAGTAAGGGAAAAGCTATATAAGGCAAAAATAGTTAAGTATCCCTTCATAACCCCAAAAACACGCGCAAAAATAGGAGGAAATAATGAGCGGGTTAAAATTTACTAAATCGCATGAGTGGGTGAAGATAGAGGGCCAAACAGTAATCGTTGGAATAACCGATTACGCTCAGCATCAGCTGGGAGATATAGTTTTTATTGAACTGCCTCAAACCGGAGTTAAGGTTCAGAAAGCGTCTCAGCTGGGGACAATTGAGTCTACGAAAGCCGCAAGCGAGCTATACGCGCCTTTAAGCGGAGAAGTTATTAAGGTTAATGATCAGTTAGTTAATAATCCTCAATGGATAAACGAATCTTCTCAAGATAAAGGCTGGATGGTAAAGATAAAGATAGAGAACCCTACGGAACTTGACAGCCTTATAGATGAAGATACGTATAATAAGTATGTGGAGGAAGAAAATCATTAGAGAATAGGAAATTCCAATGATCAATTAGCATTTATCAATTAGCAATCAGGCCGTGTCATAATGTAGTTGCCTGATTTATCAGGCACAATATGGCTGCCCAATAAATTGGGCAACTACAATACATTGTGTATGATTGCGCAGCATAAACAATCGCGACACAGTCTGAATTTAAAATGAAAGAGAATCAAGGTATTCTTTAATTTTTCATTGCTAATTGCTAAATTTGCATTTTGCATTGCCGAGCGAAGCGAGAGAAAAGTGCCTTATATTTTAAACACTCAAAAAGATATTCAAGAGATGCTTAACGCGATAGGGGCGCGTTCCGTGGAGGAGCTGTATACTCAAATTCCGGCTCAGATAAAGTTGAATGGCCTGCTGGATTTGCCCGCGGGAAAAAGTGAATTTGAAGTGAAAAAGGCTGTAACCGCGCTGGCTGATAAAAATATTGCTATAGATAAATTCAATTCTTTTTTAGGCGCGGGCTGTTATGGCCACTATATTCCGGCGGTAGTGCCTTATATTCTTTCTTTACCGCAATTTCTTACCGCCTATACTCCTTACCAAGCTGAATGCTCACAGGGGATACTTCAAGCTATATATGAGTATCAAAGTTTTATTTGTCTTTTAACCGGTATGGATGTAACCTGCGCTTCGCTTCTGGACGGAGCTTCAGCTTTTGCCGAAGCAGTGTTGATGAGTTTACGTTTAACTAAAAGAAAAAAGGTTTTTATTTCCGAGTTTCTTCATCCCGAATATAAAAAAACTTTACATACTTATTTGAGCGGATTTGATTTTATTGTTCAGGAAATAAAAACTTCAGATAGGGGTTTTGTAGATAGAGAGTTGCTTAAACAAGCCATAGACAATGATACTGCTTGTTTTGTCTTTGCCAACCCGAATTTTTTAGGCCTGGTAGAAGATACTCAGGATATAGTTAACATTGTTAAAGAAAAAAAAGCCTTAACAGTTATGGCTGTTAATCCTTTATCTTTAGCACTTTTTAAAGAACCGGGCTTATTGGATATAGATATTGTATGCGGTGACGGCCAGCCTTTAGGGGGTAGTTTAAGTTTTGGCGGGTCTTGTTTTGGGTTTTTAGCGGCTAAGAAAGAATATCTAAGGCAAGTTCCGGGGAGGATTGCCGGCAAGGCCGCTGATAATGAAGGTAAATCGGCTTTCTGCCTTACTTTGGCGGCTAGGGAACAGCATATAAGAAGAGAAAAAGCTGTTAGTAATATCTGCTCTAATCAGTCGTTAAATACCATAGGCGCGGCAGTTTACCTTTCTTTAATGGGAAGTGACGGTTTAAAAAACGCGGCTTTATACTCCTTTAGTAATGCCCAATATCTTTATCAGTGTTTAAAGGAGGTAAAGGGGGTTTCAATTCCCTACTCTAATCACTTTTTTAATGAATTTATTTGGGAAGTTGAAAACGCGGCAAAAGTAGTTGACGTTCTTTATGGGCAAAATATTATTGCCGGATATTGCTTAGGTGAGGTGATACCTGAACATAAAAATAGTATTTTAAGCTGTTGTACTGAAAAGAAAACTAAAGAAGATATTGATAATTTTGTAACTGTCTTAAAGGAAATGTTAAATGGATAAAAAAACCATATTTGATAAGGGCTCATTTTCTAAAGGGATTAATAATTATATAAATCCTTCTCAAGTTCCCTTAAAAGAACCTGAAAGCGTTTTTCCTAAAGGGTTTATTCGTGAAAACTTAGCTTTGCCTAATTTGGGAGAATTAGAAGTTGTGCGCCATTGGACACAGTTAGCTCAATTAAACTTTTCTCTTGATACTAATTTTTATCCTCTTGGCTCCTGCACTATGAAGTATAATCCTAAAATCAACGAAGCTTTAGCCCGGCTTGAGGGTTTTAATAATATCCACCCTTATCAGAATCAAGAAACTGTGCAGGGCGCGTTAGAGCTTATTTATAATTTAGAACAGTTATTTTGTGAAATTACCGGAATGAAATATTTTACTCTTCAGCCTAACAGCGGGGCTCAGGCTGAGTTTGCGGGGATGTTGATGATTCGTAAATTTCACGAAATTAAGGGGAATAAAAAGACAAAAGTGATTGTTCCTGATTCAGCCCACGGAACAAATCCAGCTACCGCGGCTATGTGCGGGTATAGGGTTGTAGTGGTTAAAAGCAATGCGGCAGGGTTGGTAGATATTGATGAGTTATCTAAGTTAGTTGATCAAGAAACAGCCGCGATTATGCTAACTAATCCGAATACTTTGGGTTTATTTGAAGAAGATATTTTAAAAATAAGCGATGTTATTCACAAAAAGGGCGGTTTTCTTTATTACGACGGAGCGAATTTTAATCCTCTTTTAGGGATAGCCAAGCCTTTTTCAATGGGCTTTGATGTTATCCATTTAAATTTGCATAAAACATTTTCAACTCCTCATGGCTGCGGCGGCCCGGGAGCTGGAGCAGTGGGGGTGATAGAGGAATTAAAAGATTTTCTTCCCGCGCCGATTGTCCGCAATAAAGACGGCAAATTCTATTTTGATTACAATGTAAAACATTCTATAGGAAGAATGAGGAGTTTTTACGGAAATTTTTCAGTATTGGTAAAAGCGTATGCTTATATTTTGAGATTAGGTAAAGAAGGCTTACTACGGGCCGCTCATAACGCGGTTATAAACGCTAACTACGTAAAAGAGAAATTAAAAGATTATTATGAGGTGCCTTACCCTAATAAGTGTATGCATGAGGTAGTTTTTACCTGTCAAAATCAGAGAAAAAAAGGCGCAAGCGCTTTAGATATTGCCAAGAGATTAATTGATTACGATATTCATCCGCCGACAATATATTTTCCTTTAATAGTAAAAGAAGCTTTGATGGTAGAACCCACCGAAACTGAAAGCAAGGAGACTTTAGACAATTTTATTCAGGTTATGATTGATATAGATAAAGAAATAAGCCAAAATCCTGATAAAGTTAAGAATGCTCCGCATACTGCTACGGTTAAAAGAGTTGATGAAGTCCAAGCCGCACGGTTTCCTGATTTAAAGTGGCATAAATAAGAGGTTTTTCATAGAGTGGATATCCCGCGAGTCCTGTCTTGGATTGTGGACGCAGAAACGTTCGTTTTTCCCCTGCGAGGAAAAACTTCACTCGGATTTTTCCCCTCACTCTTTTTTGCCTTCGGCAAAAAAACCGTGAGCGCCTGTGCCCGTGAGGGTATTCGGGGAAAAAACGTTCTGCTTAAAACAATCCAAGCCACCCGTTGCTCGTTGGACAAGTGTATCAAATGTTACAAAGAATGAAGAAGGATTGGCGTTTGATTTTGGATGACAAGTATGATGGTTATTACAATATGGCTGTTGATGAGGCTATATTGAAATATTATTTTTCGCGGAAAATTCCTACTTTAAGAATATACGGATGGAGCAAGCCTTTTGTTACTTTGGGTTATAATCAAATTGCCGAAGAAGTATTAAATTTTGATGAAAAATATTTTTACACCAGAAGAATTACCGGAGGTTCGGCAATTCTTCACGATAAAGAAGTTACTTATAGTTTAACCTGTTCTTTACAGGATTTAGGCTTGCCTAAAGGTGTTAAGGAGTCTTATAAAATAATTTGTTCTTTTCTGAAGCATTTTTACCATAAGCTGGGCTTGAAGGCGGAATTTGCTAAAGATGTTTTTTCCGGAGGCTTAGGGGAATATAAAAACTTTTGTTTTTCTTGTTCTCAACATTTTGACTTAGTAGTAGAAGGTAGAAAAATCGGCGGTAATGCTCAAAGAAGAAAGAAAGATATTATTTTTCAGCAGGGCAGTATTCCCCAAGAAGTTAATTTTGAAAGGATCAGAAAAATAATAAAAGGGGTCAGTTCTTCATTGGAGGGCAGCACAATCTCTTTAAATGCTGTTTTGAAAAAGGTAACAGATTTTTATGCTTTACAGCTGGCCTTAAAAGACAGCTTTGCCGAAGTTTTTGGCGTAGATTTTACAACAGAAAACCTTTGTGAAGAGGAGAAAGAAACTTGCGAATTCTTGGCTGACAATAAATATAGGGATGAGAATTGGAATGAAAAAACCTGCCTGGTTAAACAAAAAAATTAATATTTTTGACTGTCGTCCGGTAAAAGAGCTTCTTAAGGGATTAAACTTGAACACGGTTTGCCAGGAAGCTCTTTGCCCTAATATTTCGGAATGCTTTAAAAACAAAACAGCAACTTTTATGATTTTAGGAAATATCTGCACCAGAAATTGCGCTTTTTGCGCTGTTCAAAAAGGTAAGCCTTTAGCGGTTGATTTTTCTGAACCTATAAGGATTAAACAAGCAGTTAAAAAATTAAATTTGGATTACGTAGTAATTACTTCTCCTACCCGAGATGATTTAAGTGATGGAGGAGCAGAGGTTTTTTGCCGGACAGTGAAAGAAATAAAAAGTGTAGGGACAGGCCCCTGTGCCTGTCCGTTGTTAAAAATAGAAATTTTAATACCCGATTTTCTAGGTAAAGAAGATTCAATCAGCCGCGCTGCTTGTTCCGGAGCAGAGATAATAGCGCATAATTTGGAAACTGTTCCTTCTTTATATAATTCAGTAAGAAAAGGCGCTATCTATGAACGTTCATTAAAAGTTTTAGAAACTATAAAGAAAGCAGAAAAAAATGTTTTTACTAAGTCAGGGCTTATGTTGGGGTTAGGCGAAAAGCGAGAAGAAATAATCCAAGTTTTAAGAGATTTACGAAAAGTCCAATGTAATTTTTTAACTTTAGGCCAATACTTACCTCCTTCAGCAAATAGCTATCTTTTAAAAGAATATGTTTCTCTTGATCAGTTTGCTTATTTTAAAAAATATGCTTTAGAAATTGGTTTCAAAGCAGTTCAAAGCTCTCCTTATACCCGCTCATCTTACCTTGCCCGTTCCTTGGCACAATCTTCGGATATGATTTTAGAAAATTATATCTGAAAAAATCCAGAAATCTCTTGACTTTATCAGTCATATATATTCTAATATAAGTAGAAGGCAGCCTTTGTCTGTGCCCATCAGGGTGAGGCTGTCTGTTTAGAATAATTAGGAGGCTTTTTCGGAATGAAAGAGAAAGAAAAGGTAGGTTTATATATAGGCGTTAACTCTGTAGGCGCGGCAGTAATTAGGGAAGGAGAAGTTATTTCCTTGGCGAATTTTGAACTATCTTCATTGGAAGCGGATCAAGCTTTGAATGAAGATATAAGATGGGAAGCGCTAATAAATAAAGTTTTGCGCCGCGTGGGAAGCAATATCGAGAATATTTATATTTCGCTTGCGGATAAAGATTTTATTTTCAGATCTCTTCAAATGCCTTTAATGAAGAGAAGAGAAGTGGAATCTTCTTTAGTTTATGAGATAGAAAAATATATTCCTTTTAAGATTAAAGAGTTAGAATGGGATTATGAGTATACCCGCTTAGCTAAAGAGCAAAAAATAAATCTTTCTTTTATAGGGATAAGAGAAAACAATATTCAAAGGGTTAAAGATATATTACATCGCCTAAAGATCAATGCCCTGGTAATAGAGCCTTCCTGTCTTTCACTCTTGCGGGTGGTAAAATCAGTAAAGAGCCTTTCTGAATTTAAGAATTTTGCCCTTTTAGATGTTACTGAATTTGAATCTTACCTTACTTTTTTTCAAAATGACCTGCCTGTATTCAATCGTTACCTGACTATTCCTAAGAAAGAAGATGGGTTTGATTCCGGAGAGTTTATTGAAGCTGTAAATCTTTCTTTTCAATATTTTAAAAGCGAATTTAAAACGCATAAAATAGAGAGAGTTATTATAGCGGGTTCTAACAGTATTAAGGATCTGATACCTTCTTTAGAAGAAGGCCTGCAAATAAAGACGGTTCATATCCTGCCTCAAGATTTATCAGCTCAGAATAGCGCTGAAATTGAAAGTATTAAAGCTTTAGGTGTTGCCGGGAGAAGCCATTATCCTTATGAATTTAAACCGGTTTTAAGAAAAACAGTAGAGGCTGGCGGAAAAAGGCGCGAGGCCACAGACATCCCTTCTTTTAAGTTAGGTTTACTGGGGTTTTTATTGATATTCGGCTTAATTTCTTTATTTGTCCTTTCTTCATTTATGGAAAAGGAAGTTTTTGTTATAAAAAGCGCGTTACAAGAAGAAGAAAAACTATTTATTTTACCGCCGGAGTTTAAAGGGATTTCTGAAAGTGAAAGAATGGAGATAGTTGGAGCTAAAAGGAATAAAGTTAAAACTTTAGAAAAAATAACAAGCTCTTTTAAGAGAATTTCAGGATTTATTGCGGTTCTAGGCAGAGATAAAGCTATTTTTCCTGAGGGAGCATGGCTTAAGAGCGTGGATATTCTTTATGAACAAAGCGGATATTCAGGCGTTTTAGCAGGATATATTTTCTGCAGTGATAGTTATAAAGAGCGTTTAGCATTAGATGAGCTTATTGCTAATTTAAGAAAAAGCCAAGCTGTTCAATCGATTTTTCCCAATATTGAGATAAGCTCTTCAAAAAAAGAGCCTATAGAAGGAATAGAAGTTACTTCTTTCTCCATAAGGTTAAAAGGAATAGGGCAAAAGTGAAAGAAATATTACGATATAGAAATTTAATTTTGGGATTAATAATTATTTTGACTTTTGGGATATTATTACGTAGTATATTTTCGCATTATTCTTTGGAGAAAGAAAAGCTGAAGTTAAAACAAAAAATAGCCCAGGAAAGTAAAAATACGGCAAAGAGCTGGGAAAATTTGAAGCAAAAATATGAAGGCTTAAAGTTTAATTTTTTGCGAGGAGACACTTTGGCTTTTAAGAAAATCGTAGAAGAAAAGGCTCAAAGCGCGGGCATAGACATAGCTTCTTTAAGTATTTCACGCCTAGATAAGGAATATTATTGGGAAGCTGAGATGGAACTTGAAATCGTCTGTTTTTATAAAGATTTTCAAGAATTTATTGCTTCTCTTGAAGAAAAAAATATAGAAATTGAAAGATTAAAAATAACCAATTGTGATAGAAATGTGAGGGTAAACGCGAGCTTAAAAGGGGTTATTATTAAATGAGAAGCAAAGTTTTTTTTAAAAGGGTAATGTTGTTTTTATTAGTTTTAGTATTTTTGCCTCTGTGTACTTATTCTCAAGATGGTTACAGAGACCCCTTTAGGTCTCCGTTTCAAAAGCCTATAGCCTCCGCGCAAGAAACTGAAACTGAGATTAAAGAGCAAGAACAAGAAAATTTTAATCCTCCGCCCGTGGCTATAGAGGGTATTTTATGGAGTACAAGTAAGCCTATGACTATAATTAGCGGAGAAGTATATGAACCTGGAGCTAAGATTAAAGATATAGACGCTAAAGTATTTAAAATTGAAAAGAAGAGTGTATCTATTTACTATAGAAATAAACTTTATGAGATGAAGATTAAAGAAAAGATATCCTATGGGATGTCTGATTAGGTATAACCGAAGGTTATGCCAAGGGAGGATTAATGATAAAAAGAATTATTTTAATAATTTTATGTACAATGTTATTTCCGATTGGCCTAAGTTTTTCTCAAGAAGAAGACAATACTTTCGGAGAAGATCTCATTTATAGCTTTAGTAAAAATATATCCTTAGATTTAGAATCTGCCCGGTTGGAGGATGTGTTAAAAATGGTTTCTCAGCAAACAGGCCTTAACTTTATATCCGCTGAAGAAGTAAAAGACAGGAAGCTTACTTTGTATATAGAGAATATTCCTTTGAGAAAAGCAATAGATATAATATTTAAGGTAAATAATTTAACTTATGATTATTATCCGGAATCTAATATTTTTACAGTAAAAGAGACTGGCAGGGCAGGGCTTGAGCTTAAGACAAAAGTATATCATTTAAAGTATGCCCGCTTACCTTCATCAAATATAAGAAAAGAGGCGACTGATAAATTAGGATCAGAGGGTGGAGGAGATACGGGAATCAAGGCCGCGGTAGAGAGAGTTGTTAGCGAACTTGGTAAAGTTATTGAAGACCCGGCAACTAATGCTTTGGTTGTTATTGATATCCCCGCACAGTTTTCTTTTATTGATGAAATTATAGAGAAATTAGATATCCCTGCTTTGAAGGTTATGGTTGAGGTAGAGATGCTTGATGTTTCAAAGGTTCATCTTGATAAAATAGGATTTAATTTTTCTAATGGAGTATACGCGACATATACTCCCGGAGCAAGGTCAAGTTTTTTTCCTTTTGACCGAAGCCTTTTTAAGAACGCTAATATTCAGGATACTTCCGGCGGCTCAACTCCGCCTCTTTTAGGGGTATTGGATTTTACTAGTTTTACCGCGGTATTACAACTTTTGTCTGAGGAGACATCCACTAAATTTATAGCCCGGCCTAAAATATTGACTCTTTCCAACGAAACCGCTGAAGTTAACCTTACTTCTAATGAAGTAATAGGGATTACTACTACAGAAGCAGATTCAGGATCTACTCAGGAAATAGAAAGAGAAGAAACCGGAACAAAGCTAAGAGTTACTCCTCAGGTAGCCTCAGATACCGATGAGGTAACTTTATTTGTTGAGATGTTCAACAAAGAATCTGTAGATAGCGGTATATCTGTGACCAATATAACTACAGGTAATGTTAAGAATGTAGAGGAAAGAGGGACAAAATCTTTAGTTAGATTAAAAGACGGGGAAACCCTTCTTATCGGAGGCCTTATAAAGGAAAAGGACGTTGAAATCGTTAGAAAAATTCCTTTTTTGAGTGATATTCCTTTTATTGGCAAGATTTTTTTTACTTATAGGGAAAGATCGGCTACTGATAACATAGAAAGAGAACTGTTAGTTTTTGTAACCCCTCATATAATAAAGGAGCCGGCATTAGCCAAGACAATAAGCCTTCTTAATCGTGAACAGCAAAACACTCTAAAAGCTGGCTCTATGAAGGGTACCTTAGACAAGTTTAGTAAATGAGTCAATACTCGATACTTGATACTAGATACTCGATAGCTTGCAATATATATAATTATCGAGCATCGAGCATCGAGAATCGAAAATCGAGAATCGAGCATGGTTAGATATAGAAAATTAGGCGATATATTAATTTCTGAAGGTATAATTACCGAAAAACAGCTTTTAGAAGTTATTGCTTTACAGGAAAGAGAAGGCGGTAAATTAGGCGAACTTTTAATTAAGTTGGGCTATGTTAACGGAGAGCAGATAGTTGTTGCTTTAAGCAAACAGTTATCCATCCCTTATGTTTTTTTAGCTTCAGGAAAATTAAAACCGGCTTCAGGCCAGAATTTAGAACAGCTTATTCCCTATGATTTTGCTTCACGCAATGTTATCCTGCCTCTTTCACGTAATCTTAATTCTTTGACCGCGGTAATGTTTGATCCCCTGGATTTAATTCTTATTGATAATCTTAAAAAAATAACCGGATGCGAAATTAATCCTGTAGTTTCTACAAGAGCGGATATCCTGAAAGTTATTGAAAAATTTTACGGGAAGGAGAAAATTTTTCGCGATGCTATGATGGCTGCCAGTGAAGACTCAACAGAAAGTATTACAGAGGTGTCTTCTGAAGAAACAGACCTAAGCTTAGATAAACTGATTGCTCAGGCTGAAGAGGCGCCGGTAATAAAATTAGTAGATCTTATGATAAGACAGGCAATTGAGGAAAATGCTTCGGATATTCATATTGAACCTCACTACCATAAGGTAAGCCTAAGATATAGAATCGACGGAGTTTTACAGGATATGCCTTCTCCTTCATCAGCGCTTTTTTTGCCTATTATTTCCAGAATAAAAATTATTTCTAAAATGGATATTGCTGAGAAGCGCCTTCCTCAGGATGGCGGATTTATGGTAAAGATTGGCAGGAGGGCTATAGACTTAAGAGTTTCAACTTTACCTACGATTTATGGAGAGAAAGCAGTTTTAAGAATTTTGGATAAGTCCCGCGTACCTTTAAATTTAACAAAACTGGGATTTTTACCTCAAGAACTAGAATTGATACGTAAAGGCTTAGGAATTTCTTACGGCCTTGTACTTCTTACCGGGCCTACAGGAAGCGGAAAATCCACTACTCTTTACGCGGCTTTAAATGAAGTAAAATCAGTTTCTAAAAATATTTTAACAGTTGAAGATCCGATTGAATATAGAATGGAAGAGATAAACCAAGTTCAGGTAAAACCGGAAATTGGTTTAACTTTTGCTAATGCTTTAAGATGTTTTTTACGCCAGGATCCCGACATAATTTTAGTTGGAGAAATAAGAGATTTAGAGACTGCCGAGATGACTATACGAGCAGCTTTGACCGGGCATCTTGTCTTTTCTACCTTGCATACCAACGATGCTGCTTCGACAATTAATAGGTTAGTAGACATAGGTATTCCTAACTATCTTGTAGTTGCTTCATTGAGGTTAATTATTACTCAGCGTTTAGTGAGAAAGCTTTGTCCGGATTGCAAGGAGCCTTATGAAATCAGAGAAGGAGATATGCCTCAAGGCGTTGAAATAGCTTCGCAAGTTATATATAAAGCTAAAGGATGCGATAAATGCAGTTCTACCGGTTATAAAGGAAGGACAGTAATCAATGAGATTATATTAATGGATGAAGAACTTAAGGCAGCCGTGGCTAAAGAGTTGAGCTCTTTTCAAATTATGGAAATAGCCCGGAAAAAAGGCACACTCACTCTTTTAGAGAGTGGTTTAAAAAGAGTAGAGGAAGGAATTACTTCTTTGGAAGAGGTTTTCGCTGTCGTAACCAGACAGTAGCAGCATGTAGAGAATATGAAATTCCAAATAACAAATGGTTCGGCAGGCTCACCATCCTGAGCGTAGTCGAAGGATAACAAATAAATTCCAATTACCAAAATTCCAATGACCGAAACAAGAAACTCTTCGTTTGGAATTTGATTATTGGAATTTATTTGGGATTTGGTGCTTGAAATTTTAAAAAGTTATGCCTAAATATAAATATGTAGCAAAGACAAAAGACGCTAAGACCCTAAGAGAAGTAATAAATGTTTCTTCTAAGGAGGAACTTGTTGCTAAGCTGAGAACGGAAGGGCTTTTTGTAGTTTCAATACAAGAAATTAAGAAAAAGGTTGAAGGATCTTCTTTTTTTTCAGCACTTTTTAGTGCTAGGCGCAAGCGCGCTTCAATAAAATTACAGGATTTAACTTTTTTTGCCCGTAACCTTTCTACTACTCTTTCCGCGGGAGTTACTCTTTTAAGAAGCTTGGAGATCTTGGTTTTACAAGCTGAAAGCCTAAAATTAGAAAAAATATTAAAAAATTGTCACACATCCATAAAAGAAGGTTTGTCTTTGAGCGAGGCAATTTCCAGGTATCCAAAAGTTTTTTCCGCTCTTTGGAGGGGGGCTTATAGAGGTTGGTGAAGCTTCAGGAAATCTTCCTTTTGTCTTAGAAAAGTTAGCTGATTATTTAGAACTGAGAATGGATTTTGAGAGAAAAGTAAAAAGTGCGATGGTATACCCCATGGTCCTTCTTTGTATATCATTTGGGGCAATGATAGCATTTTTTAAATTTATACTTCCTAAATTTATGACTATATTCGGCCAGTTTGGTATAGAATTACCATTGCCTACTCAACTACTTTTTAACGCCGGTAAATTTTTAGAAGGAAATTTTCTTTTGATAATAGCAGGGTCTATATTTTTAGTAGGAAGTTTTTCTGTTTTGATAAAAAGAGGTAAGACAAAATTAATCTGGGAAAAAGCAAAATTAAAATTACCTATTGCCGGCAAGATGGTTCTTCTTACCTGTTTGGAAAGGTTTACTTCTACAGTTTATATTCTTCTGGATAGCGGATTACCCTTAATATATACTTTAGAGATTGCCGCTAAAAGCGTAGGGAATTCTGTTTTAGAAAAGAGTATTCTTGCTGTAAAAAATAAGGTTAGAGACGGAGCTTCCTTATCTGATGAGCTTAGCAAGTTAAATATTTTTCCTTTGTTAATCGCCGAGATGGCTAGAGTTGGCGAAGAAACAGGAAGCATGCCTCAAGTTTTTAGTAAAATTGCTACTCATTATCAAAAAGATTTATCTGCCCGCTCAGAACGTTTAGTCGCGGTATTTGAACCGGCTATGATTGTTTTTATGGGAGTGGGTATTGGAGTAATGGTTATTTCTTTATTTCTACCTTTGTTTAAGATGGCAACTATGGGAGATAATTTTTAGTTATAAACGGTAAATAAAATTTTATTTTAGGAACACTATAAAATAGACTAATTATAGATAAAAAGGTATAATTATAGGAAAGCATATAAGGTAGGGTTGCCTATACTGCTTAAAGACAATGTGGAATGTGCCTCTTTGAGAATTTAAAAAATACGAGGGGCAGAAATCAAAGGAGGGTTAAGATTATGTGTAAGAGTCGTAGGCTTAAAAAGGGGTTTACTTTAATTGAGTTGATAATTGTGATTGTAATCATTGGAATTATAGCAACTTTCGCGGTTCCGCAGTATTTTGGATTTATCGGTAGAGCGCAAGGCGCTAAAGCTAAGAACGCGATAACTTTAATTGTTCAAGCTGAAAAGATAATTCGCGCGGAAACAAGTAGCTACATGCCTGTCGCGTCAGGTGCTAGTATTAACGGCACAATAGGAACTAATGCCTCAGGTATGGATTTAACGGAGATAGATAATGACGCTAATTTTGTCTACGATGTTACTGCGGCAGGTGTTGTAACAGCTACCATGAGTAATGAGGCTGCGGGTAATTGCCCAGAGACAGCTACAATTACTTTTACTATGGCGACTAATGCTTGGACTGAACACGATTGTTTCTAACAATTAAAGTGTTCAAAAAAGTGTATGTACGTAATTGATTAATTAGTTTAATGAGCCTAAAAGATAAACGCTCTAAGGGACATGTTCTTCTTGAGCTGATTGTGGTAGTTATGCTTATAGCTATAATAGCCAGTTTTGCTATTCCTCAATTTTTTGCCAGCCGTCAGAAAGCAAAGGATTATGAAGCAAAAACAATATTAAAGCTAATCCAGGCGGCGGAAAAAACTTATCGTTTAGAAAAAGGAAGTTATAGAAATTGCAGCAATACCGCGAATTGCAATAGTAATTTAGATTTAAATCTTCCTGAAACAGAAGACTGGGGTTATGATATCACAGGTGCTCCTAGCCAATTTTGTATTCAAGCAACCGGCAC
>JBDRIY010000101.1:0-2916 GCA_043815445.1 Candidatus Omnitrophota bacterium | reverse complement strand
TTCATCCTCCGCGACCATTCCATCCTGATAAATTTTTACGCCGGACACATCCTGAGTATCAAAATAATCCAATATGGCCTGCCAAAATCCTTCAACTGTTTTCTGGTGTTCATCCCAAACTTCCTGCCCTAAATCATCAATACCTCTTTTAGTTACGGCCATTGATATAGAACCAAGGTCGGCGCTGGTATGTATAACCGGAACATAAAGCAATCTTTTCATTATTTCTGCTCCGTCTTTGTTTCCAGACGGCTTATCCTTTTTTTCAATTCCTTATTCTCTTTCTCAATTACCTTTTCTTTAGCTTTGGAAGACAGATACGAATCCTGCTGCCACCAGTTTATGCCCATTTCCATAGCTTTATCAACAGACGCGATTAGAAGCCGTATTTTAATATTGAGAAGGTCTATATCGGCAAGTTGAACCCTAATATCTCCGGCAATCACTATTCCTTTATCGAGAATTTTCTCAAGGATGTCAGCTAAATTGGTAGACGCGACTGAATGGGACATTTTTGTATCAGACATTATTTTCCTCCTTTGCTATTCTAATTTTTTAGCTTTAATAATTAAATCCGCCGTTCTCCTGCGTAAATTAGCGATAAACCGGCAGTTTTTACAATGGATATTTTCTTCTTTGAAATCCGGACAGGAAAAAAGCGTATCCACCTTTTTTAACAATTCCTGGGCGTACATTGCTTTGTCCTGAACATCTTCAGCCTGATTAATTTTCTCCGTAATATCTTTCATTAAAAACTCTTGTTTGCGGAATGTCAGGCAATTTATTTTTGGTTCTTCTTTATGCTTATGCATAACTCCTCCGTTTACATTAAATCTCCCAAAGGGCCTAAATTTATATTTAAGTCCTCGTCTTTAAGCCCGAATATCTCTTTTAATTCTTTCATCTTCTCTTCTAATTTCATCAGAGCTTCTCCCACTCTCTCAACCTCCTCATCACTGAGAGAACTCGCGTTAACTCTGCGCATTGCCTGTTTTTCTAAAAGTTTACGCAATAACTCTACAAGCGTAAGCACAAGCTTAGCTAATCCCTTCTCAACATTTTTAGGGTCGATATTAATTCTTTCGGAATTAGAATTTACTGCTTCCCGCGGCTCTTTAACGGTTATTTTTAACACAGGCCTATCACTCATTTCAAGAAGGCTCCTCCTGGCCGCCGGACATAGGCGCGCCTCTTAAATGTTCCATTGTCTCCACCGAACTTATTAAAACCTTTAACCCCACATAAATAAGATCTACATCAGCCACTGAAATAATCAAATCGCCGGACACAACCGCGCCTTTATCCAAAACCCTGTCCAGAATTTCCAACAAAGTAACATCTTTTGATTTTGTAACCGTTTTATCCATAGTTTTTCTATCCGCGTTTATCCGCGTTCTTTTTATCCGCGTTTGTCTGCGTTTGACAAAAATTATATGCCGGCCAGGGGCCGGTACAGTCAATAAGAAACCCTTCTTGCTTATACGCTGTTTTCAGGCTGTCTGCAACAGCAATAAAATCTATAGCCGTATTTTCTTCAATAAGAAAAGCCGAATTCAGAATCATCTCTTCCTTTCTTTCCGTAACTTCTTTTGGCAATAATCTGTTAATACGCGACTTAACGCAATGCCGGTTCAACTCTTCAAAACAGGCTTTTGTGCAGCTACTGTATTTTTTATTTAAAAGCTGATTTATCAAGTCTTCCTTCTTCTTTTTTAGAAGATACCCTTTGCCCGAAGAAGAATTGTTGATTTCTTCATTTATATTTAAAATTTCCTGATCCCTGCTAATAAGAGTCTCTTTTAACCGCTCTATATCGCAATAAATCTTTACTCCCCACTCCTGCTTTCCCTCTAAAACTTCTAAATTCTCTCTAAATGCCTGCACATGGTTTTCTATAGATAATTTAAGGCTCACTTCACTGTTATATAAAGTAGCGAACTTAAAAGGAAGCACGCACCTTGATTTCATAATCCCTTCAATTACCTGCTCGTGAATATTTGCTTTCTTCTTTACCCAATCCATGTCATTTAAATTTTTCTCTAAATTTTCTTTGGCAAACTCTTCACTTGAAACTTTGCTCACAATAGCATAAAGGCCGCAATGGTAAATAAAATACAGCTTATCAACCACCTTATCTACATCTTTTAGTTTAGGCGCTTTTCTTGTGACGCAGTATAAATATATAAGGTCTTTTTCTTCTTTCATAATTAAAAACTCATCTTTTAGAAGTTATTCACTTTGGCTGACTTTTCGCTCATAAGATTCAATCTCTAATTCCGCGTTTAGCTTAACCGTATAAAAATTTCTGTCCTGAACTCTGGTAGGCAGGCCGAGCGACTTGATAAACGAACTTTCCTCATAAACTTCAACCTCCGCCTCCCAGCCCTCATCAGCTTTGCCGGCTTTAACAACTCTTGCCTCTTTTACCCCAAGAGCTTTCTTTAAAAATTCACTGGCCTTTTTTTGAACCTCTTCTATATTTGCCATAACTACACACCCTCCTCTTTAGCCTTCCTAATCGCTTCCAAACGGGCAAGAATCTCTTCTTCCTGTTTGTTATATTCTTCCTCGGTTATCTCATCCATTTCAAAACGAAGCTGTAACTGCATAAGTTTTTCTTTTATGCACCCTTCATCAGAAAGCTCTTTTTGAGCGACATCATCAATTTTTTTCCCCAGCCAGATCACAAGTTTTACCGGAGAAAGAATAATATCGTCAATTAAAAACATTTATCCCGCGCCTTTCATTTAATTCCCTGCACCTAATAGTTAATGGTACGAGGTTTTAGTACCTGCCTGCTTCTATCGCTAAATCAACAAAATTAAACGGGGGCACCCACCCTACATATTTAAATTTTATTTTATCCCCGTATTTTTCATCGAGAGCGTTAACTTGCCGGTCAAATTCTTTTTCATT
>JBDRIY010000100.1:0-16496 GCA_043815445.1 Candidatus Omnitrophota bacterium | reverse complement strand
TAAGAAATTTCCTTAAGCTTTAACGCTCCCTCTAAAGCTGTGGGAAAATTAATATTACGCCCCAAATAAAGAAAAGCCCCTAAATGAAGGTGTTTTTTAGCTATTCTTTTTATATTTTTTGAGTTTTGAAGAATTTCTTTCTGCTTACGGGGAATACTTTTCAAAATAGCTATTGATTTTTGTATCTTAGCTTTGTCTAAAACCTTTTTTAGCTGAGCCAAGTAAAGCCCCAAAAGATATAAAACCATAACCTGAGCAGTGTAAGCTTTGGTAGAAGCAACGCTGATTTCCGGGCCGGCCTGAGTATAAATAACCGCGTCTGATTCTCTGGTCAATGACGAACCTAAAACATTACAAATCGAAACAACCTTAACTTTACTTTTTTTTGCTTCCCGGGCCGCGGCTAAGGTGTCAGCGGTCTCGCCTGATTGGCTAATAGCTATAACTAAGGTATTATTTTGGATAACCGGCCTTCTATACCTGAATTCACTACCGACATCTACCCAAACCGGAATTCTTAAAAAATGTTCTAAAACATATTTACCAATTAAACCGGCGTGATAAGCTGTCCCGCAGGCAATAATGATTATATTTTTTATCTTTTTAAGAAAACTTCTATCTATATTAAAATGTTCAAATTCAATTCTATCGCCCTTTGAATAGTGAGCGATAATCTTTAACAGAACCTGAGGCTGATCATATATTTCCTTAAGCATAAAATGAGCGAACCCGCCCTTTTGCGCCGCGTCTTCAGAATAAGAAACAGTATCTATTTTTTTGGTAATCAGCCGGCCTTTTAAATTAAATATTTTAACATCATCTCGGCTAATTTCTCCAATTTGGCCATCCTCGAGATATATCACTTTATGGGTATAGTCAAGAATGGCTGAAGTATCTGAAGCTATAAAATTCTCTCCCTCTCCTATGCCGATAACTAAAGGCGACGCGCTTCTGGCAACTACGATTTTTTCCGGCTCATCTTGGCTAATCACGCCTAAAGCATAAGAGCCTTTTATTTTTTCTAAAGCCTTTATTACCGCTTGCTTTAAATCTCCCTTATAAAACTTAGCAATTAAATGAGCGGCTATCTCAGTATCAGTTTCGGATTTAATTTTATGGCCCTGATTTTCTAAATCTTTTTTTAAGCTTTGAAAATTCTCAATTATACCGTTATGAACTACTGTGATTTTTTTTGAACAATCTGAATGAGGGTGAGCGTTAACTTTAGAAGGTTGTCCATGAGTAGCCCAGCGGGTATGCCCCAAGCCGCAATTGCCTTTGGGGTGCTTTTCTTTAATTAAATACTCTAAATCTTTAATCCGGCCTTTACACTTAGCAACAATTACTTTATTTTTACCGGCAACAGCAATGCCCGCAGAGTCATAGCCTCTATATTCAAGCCTTTTAAGCCCTTCTATAAGAACCGGAACCGCGTTTTTATTACCCACATAGCCAATTATTCCACACATAATTTAAAAATAGCTACCCCGCTTAAAATCATCAACCTAATTATCAACCAATTATATTATACTGATTATTCTCTTTAGCACAATAATAAAAAGGCGGGGTCAAAACAAACCGTTCTCTAAAATGTGTACAAATCTGTACACATTTTAGAGAACGGCAATCATACTGTTGCGCAGCTCCGACCCTGGCGTTTCAAATGTTTTGGGATCTTTTAGGGAATAGCCGGGATTATAAAATTCTATTCTATCATTATAAATCCGTATTAAGAAAAATCTCTTTTAGGGGTTTCTGATTTTAAGGATTTTTGTGATTTCTTTGCAAAGCTCATCTATATCAAAAGGTTTTTCCATATAACCGTCAAATTCAATCCCAGCGTTAATAATTTCTCTTATAGGTTGAGCAGTGCAAAAGATAACCGGAATATCTTTTGTTTCAAGCATCTTCTTCAATTGCCTACAAACCTTAAAGCCATCCATCTGAGGCATTGTTACATCTAAAAGTATAATATCCGGCCGGCTCAACACCGCTTTTTTTAAAGCTTGTTTCCCACTGTCAGCCTCCTCTACCACAAACCTCCTCTGCCTAAGCAAAGAGCCTAGAAGAAACCGGACACTTTCATTATCGTCTACAATAAGAATTTTTAAGTTTTTCATTATCTCAATGAGACTTACGTTTTTTCAAAAAAAACGTGTAGTCGAATTGACTTATACTATTTATTCAAATAACCTTCTCAACAACCTACGAGGTTACATTCGATTTGTATAAGACCCTTCGGATATACTCAAGGTCAATTCAACTAAAGTTTTTTTTCAAAGAAAAAAACTAAGTTTCATTGATTTGGTTTTCAGTTCTTTTGAGTTATAATAACACCTTACGGACAGGGTGTCAATTATTTTCCTATTGTGTTACATTAATTATTGTCTTTTCTGTCATTCCCGCGGAGAGACTGTGTTGCAATCGCTTTTTTACCCATTCGGGGCACAAGTCTGTCATTTCCGCGAACAGACTGTGTCGTATTGTAGTTGCCTGATTTATCAGGCACGATATAGGCTGCCCAATAAATTGGGCAACTACAGTATATTATGTGTGTTTGCGCGGCATAAGCAATTATGACACAGTCTGGAAAGCGGGAATCCAGAGACATTAGTAACGCAAATATCAATAATATTATGAAAAAAGATATTAAGGTAAGTTATGCTGAGAGGTTTCGTCAATTAAGAAAAAGTTACGGTTATACTCAGCAAAAAGTAGCTGAACTTTCTAATATAGAATATAAACACATTCAAAGGCTGGAAAGTAAAAAACCTTGTGACGTTAAATTGTCTACTTTAGAAAAAATAGCTAAAGCTTTCAATATCTCCATTTCGGAGCTTTTGGATATAGAAGAATAAAAAAAATTCTCTATTTTTATTCAGCTACTACAGTAGTTTTATCACCGGGGACAGTTGACAAATAATTTTGGCTAAATCCATCTATGGTTTTCTCTAAATTCTTTATTGTCTCTTTAAGTTCTTTTTGTTCAATCTCAAATCAGTTATACCTGATACACCGATTTAAAATCGCTCCTCTTCTTAAAACAACAGTAGTTTTCTCAGCTTCCTCTATCTTTTTAATTTATTTTAATTCATCAACCTCTGTTTCTTCTATGACTTTTATTTCCATCACAGTTCCTGTGATCTCTTTTCCTACCTTAGCTTTAGCTGAAAAATCCCAGGGAAAAGAAACCTTAAACCCTAGCATATGAGTCCAATCTTCTGTGCTCGACGGAGCGTCAGTCCAATACATAGCAGCATAATCTATGCTAAAAGTCATCGGCCACTTGTCATTTTGACCAAATTCACAACCTATACCGCCGGTAATCGCTCTATTAAGATCATCATTAATATCATAACCACCTGCCCTTAAAGCAATTTTAGCCCCTTCAGCAGGCAAATCAAACCAGCGTTCTGCTCCTAAACGTAAGTTATTATTAGAATCAGAAGTCCTCGACGCGATATCATATAATTCTACAGAAAGAATTGTTTTTTCATCAGGACGAAAAGCTAAACCCGGCCGCAGGTTTCTTGCGTATTTTAATGTAAATCTGTCGTCAAAAAAATTAAATTCCGGCTCATTTATATCCTGCCATAACAAGCCAGCGGACAATTTATCCCATTTCCAAAATAGAGATAAATCTATGCCCACAGAATTATCTGAATCTTTTATTGGCCCGGTTACAGATGTACCTGAAAGCATATAACCCTCATTAATTTTCCATTCATAATCTCGGTACCGCAAATTTGTCCCTAACGACAAATTCCCCGGCAGTTGGACAGCGTAAGAAAGCCAAACCCACCTATCAATAACCTCATCGCTTACAAGATTATGCCCTGAATTTACAAAACTAATTCCTAAACTTACTTTATCTCCTTCTAATTCAAGAGGAAAAACTAAACTTACAAAATCATCATAATTTACCTCATCTCTATCATAAAGAGTCGGAGTATAAGTAAACTGAACATCTTCTAATTGCGTCAACCCCGCCGGATTCCAATAAACAGCATTAGCATCATCAGCCACCCCCACAAAAGCCCCGCCCATAGCCAACGGCCTAGCACCCACGCAGGCAAAAATATTAGAAGTTACAATTAAATTAAAAGCTAAGCAAATAAGCAACAATAAAAATAATTTCCGGCTCATGCGCCCTCCTTATTTCATCAACCCCACAAAAAACAAGACATTACCCTCTCTTCCAAGAATAATACCTCCCCAGGTTACTCTTAAATATCTATTTATTTTTACTATATTATTTATTCACTTTCTCGCGATAAATTAAAAATACGAGAAACAATTTAAGATTTACTTTTTCTTTACTATACATATTTTTTATCTCTTTCGAAATTTTCTTCACATGGTACCTGTGGTAGTCTCTCCAGTAAAAACTTTTTCCACCTTATCATTCTTGTTATATTCAATCGTCAGAGTAAAAGATTCGCCTTGCATGGCTTCAATTGGTGTGCCTATCACTTCCCAAAATCCAAAAGTTAATAAGTCTAACGCTCCATGTGCCAATGCTCTGCCACCGTTAGGGGCATTGCCTCGTTGTAACCTAAAAACATCAACCCTTTTATCTTCTGTAGTTACAGTTTTTTCTGGTTCACCTAAATTCGCTATCACGATAGCTCTATCCTGTCCCATCTGTATTGCTGAAATATTTCCATCTCTTTTGCCATGCATAGCCATAAAAACAGAACAACCTTGTAAAGATAAGCTTATGATAACAATTAATAACAAAAAATTTAACTTTTTCTTCATATAACCTCCAATATTTATGCTTTAATTTTACTACCCATTAACTTGATTTAGACAAAAAAAACCTAAAGCTGCTGCCTCCCAAGCAACAAATTTAGGCTATCAATATTTATATCATACTTTAATCGGTTTGCAAAGAAAATTTATTTTGCCTAAGTCTTTCTGCCACAAAAAGAAATGCACTAAAGTAAAATAATATTCTCAACAAATATCCCTTTTTTACATTTTTTATAATTAAAAAGGCCTAAAATAAGAACAGTGTAAAGAGGTATTCACGGATCGCGTTTGGTAATCTGGAGACTCCATATTTAATCTGATAATCTGTCCGCGGATTTCTTAATGGTTATTTTAACTTTTAAATGGATTGATTGCTTTTACTTCAGAATATTGTTTAAAATCTTTATCATTAGCAGTGTAAATATCATTTACTCCGTTGTCAAGCATAGCAGCAACAATCTGTAAATCATATATATTTTGCGCTTTCACTTTATATTTTGCCGCTAAATCACACAAAATATCAATAGTCCCTTTATTAAAGTGAATTTTTAATAGTTTTTCAGCTAGAACATATTTTTTTATTTCTCCTACTGCTTCTTCGGAAGATAGCGGTTTTTGTACTCTTTTCTGGCTGGTGATAACAGAATAAAACTCACTAAGATTTTGTAAGCTTATACATCCTTTTGTTTTTCCTGTTATAACATTGTCGCGTATCTTAGAAGCGATTTCATGGAATTCACAGAAAGTATTAGTTGCATATACGAGAATGTTTGTATCCAAGAGTATCACTTTATCTGCCTTCATATAAGCTTTTTCTTCTTAAGCTGCCTTTGATCTTGCCTAAATCGAATTCTTTAAAATTTTGTTTTTGTGTTGATTCAGAAGTAGGCAACATAAAAGAACCGATAGAAAATGTAAAATTAATAATATTCTCGGAATTAGATAGTATTTTGCATAAAAGTTTTTTTCTATGTTCTTTTTCGATATCATGCGTGAATGTCAAATCTTTTACTTCTAACATAATTTCACCCCCATAAATTTATTTTACCGGTAGCTGCGGAGCTTTTACCACGCTAAACGCTTTATTCCCAAAAAATTTGTCATCTGCAAAAATTCTAAAGTCATACTTCCCCTCTTGATCAAATTTTAGCCCCAGAAGATTAAATGCTAATTCATAAGAACCTAATTTATCAGGGATGTTAAGCTCTGGTATTTCTCCTTTACCAATAATTGCGTTGTTAGCAAGGTTTACTAATTCAAGTCTAAAAGTATACTTACCTTGTGCGCTTGTGAATTTTATATATACGCTTAGCTGAAAATGCTTACAAGGAAACTTTTCAGTAGCTATATTTTCAAATATCCCTATAAGGCTTTTTTTGTTGGTTCCTGCTTCAGTAATTATACTATCACACAATAACATTGCGTTTAGTTTAGGATGGATATTGCTCATTTATTCCTCCCGTTTTTAATATATACCATAATAAACGGCTATTTTCTACATAAAAACGCTTTAAATTAACCCTTTTTAATATACCCTAAACCCTTAAAAAATCAAGGAATTTCAGACACACCACATAATAGCAATATTAACATGAATGGCGCGTTTGCTATTAAGAACGCTTGATAGCATAAGAATACCATGTTCCGTAAAAGCGTAACATCAACAAGGGGTCAGTCAACAAGGGGTCAGCCCTTGAAATGTGAAATGAGCTTTTCAATTTTATTCTTAATTTCCTTATTCTTTTGCATTAGCTCTTCTACGCTCTTCGCTGCTTTGCTTACGGCTGAATAACTTATCATATATTTGTCCCCTATTTCTTTATTTGTAAATTCTGTCAATCTTTTTGATAGATATATAGCTATTTTCTTTTCTACCAAAGGTTTTTTCTTGGCTTTATAAAGTTCCTCTGCGCTCTTGCCATACTCCTTAGCAACTACTTCTGTTATATCTTCAATATTGATATTTCTGCTAATTGCCTTTCTATACGAAACGTCTTCAGAATCTACTTGCAGCCGTAAATCCTTTAACTTATCCTTATTGAATTTAGAAGTTCCTAATATAAATCCAGCATAAACGCTTCTAAAAGGATTGTGTTCTTTATCTATGCCATCTAACACAAATTGCTTGTATTGAGTAGATTTCATATTTAAATATATGTTTATTCGTTCTTTATCAATATACTCGTCTCCCTTCTTCTTTAGGTAGCCTCTATAACTGGACCATTGATATTCTTCCGGCATTTTTACAATTTTTGCCCGTACAGGATTAAGATGCATATATCTTGATAATTCTAAAAAATAGCTGTCTTTATCTACCACTATTGACTTATACCGCCCCTGAAATAAATGACCGCTCTTTTTACGTTTTACATTATAATATGTAGTGTAGGATGCATTGACATAATGCATAATTCTTGAAAGGTTTGGCTGTGTAGTTTCAATAAACAGATGGTAATGGTTAGGCATTAAGCAGTAAGCGTAAAGATAAAACTTGAATTTATCTTTTGCTAATAGTAGATATTCTAGAAATTGCCTGTAATCATATTCACTTATGTAGATTCTTTTCCTATTGTCTCCCCTGCTGGTTATATGATAGAAAAGATTTTCCCCTTGCAACCGGTATGGGCGTGCCATATCGTTATTTTACTTAACTTAATTCATTTGTCAAATCATTTCACATTTCAAGGGCTGACCCCTTTATTTCCTTCTGTCAAGATATTTTTAGCGTTCATCTTTTTATCCCTTTTGTCCGTTGTAATAAACAGCGTTATATTATCAATATTTTTTGTAACTGATTAATTTGGGGGAAGCGTTGGGAAGAGTGTCTTGTTGCTTTTTGCGTTCTTTATGCTTTTATGTTTTTCTCTATACACTCTATGAGCTTATCTTGGGTTACCGGCTTAGCTAAAAAATAATGCTTTCCTATAACCTCTTCATGGGAAGGCATATTTTCTTGGCCTATAATAGCAGTTAAAAATATAATAGGGATATTTTTAGAGTTCTCATCCAAACTCAACAAATGAGCAAATTCGCCTCCGCTCATACCCGGCATCACAACATCTAATAAAATTACATCCGGCTTGAATTTCCTAACAATAGGCATTGCCTTGCTTGCCATGATTGCTGTCCTTACTTTATATACGCCGGTTTTTTCCAGGTTTAGCTGAACCATACGTACAAAATCCTTTTCATCATCAATAATCAAAACCCTAGTTTTTTCCATACCATCCTTCACGAAAAAAGAGCCATTTTAATAATTTACAATTATTTCATTACCCTTTCTCGCCTAAATAAAGATAAGAATAAAAATAGCTCTATCTATATTTTATCTATTCATATTTTTTTCAATACACTCTATAAGCTTGTCTACGGCTACTGATTTAGATAAAAAGGGGCGATTTCCGGCGATTCCTTTCATAGAGGATGATTCTTCCTCGCTCATAATAGCAGTTAAAAACACAATGGGGATATTTTTAGAACTCTTGTCTGACCCTAATTGATAAGCCACCTCGCCGCCGTCTATACCCGGCATTACAATATCTAAAAGAATTAAGTCGGGTTTGAATTCTCTAGCAGCGGCAAGCGCCTTGACAGCCCTAATCTCTGTCATCACTTCATATTCACCTGTTTTCTCAAGATTCAATTTTATCATACGCACAAAATCTTCTTCATCATCAACAATCAAAATCTTTTTTTTCTCCATACGGCCCCCCTCCTTTTCTATAGTTTTATCTTAAATCCTGATAGCCCGTAAGATATATTGTATCTATTTATCAAGTATCAAGCATCAAGTATCTTTACCCGCAATAAACTCTTATTGTTTAAATCCTAAAACCTTTTCTATCTCGGAGACAATTTTATCTAATCCCGCCGGTTTTACAAGATAGCCTACAACACCGTTTTTAAAAGCGCTAATTTTATCTACATTTTTATCCAAAGCAGAAACAATGATAATAGGAATATCCTTGCCGAGAGGATCATCATTCAGCGCTTCGCAGACTTCAATGCCTCCTATTTTCGGCATAAGCATATCAAGCAAAATAATATCCGGCTTAAAACTACGCGCGTAAGGTAACGCTTCTTTTGCTTTTGATAATGTTAAGACTTCATAATTATTAGTTTTTTCCAAATTTAATTTTGTTATTCTCAAAAAATCTTTCTCGTCATCAATAACCATTACTTTTTTCTTCTTCTCCACTCTATCCTCCTTTTGATACTGTTTCAACCCTTAAAGTTACTACAACTTTTGTGCCCTTATCTTTTACGCTTTGAATTTCTATAATTCCTCTGTGCATATCTATTATATTCTGAGTAACTGACAGCCCTAAACCGGTTCCTTCCTGCGGGCCTTTTGTCGTGAAAAATGGATCAAAGATTTTTTTCATATTTTCTTTGGAAATACCAATCCCTGTATCTTTTATTTCTACTATTATTGCTTGTTCTCCAATATCAAAATAATTTCTACCTCTATTCTCTAATAATTTATTTATTTTAGCCAAATAGGTACGAATATAAAGTTTTCCGCCATTATGCATAGACTGGATAGCATTTAAAAGGATGTTAATAAATACCTGCTCTATTTTACCTTCATCTACTAAGGCCATCGGCAATTTTTTTGCCAGCTCTTGACGAACTTTTATATCTTCCAGCCGAACTGTGTGCTGAATCAATTTAAGAGACTCCACCAGTATGGAATTAATATCTTTGGGTTTTATTTCTAATTTTGATACTCTGGAAAAATCAAGAAACATACGTATAATATCATCAGCTCTTTTTATATTATTTTTTATCATCTGGAAAATCTCAATAAAATCTTTACGCTGCAAAAGAGACTCGTTTTCTAAATAATTAACTCCCTGCATTATTATCCCTAAGGGATTTTTTACTTCGTGAGCAACTCCGCTGGCCATTCTACCCATTGCTTCCATTTTCTCAGCTTGAATAAGCTGAGTTTGAGTTTCTATAAGCCTAGCATATGCTTTTTGTAATTTCTGCTCGGCTAGCTTACGATTGGTAATATCACGAATAATACATTGGGCGCCGGTTATCCGTTCGCCTTCTCTTATCGGCCTCATGCCCATCTCGCCTAACCGTTCCTTATCCTCTTTGGTAGCTATCTTTACTTCTATCATACCTATTGTTGATTCATTAGACAGAACTTCTTGAAAACTAATTTTATCTATTTTATCTTCCATGAAAGTAATAAAATTCTCCGCCGGCTTGCCAATCAATGATTTTCGCGGATAATATGTTATTTCTTCCATTTTCTTATTAACCGAAGTGATGATTCCTTTTTCATCGACGGTAAAACTAATGTCGCTAGCTAACTCAAACAAATCTCTATATCTATGTTCAGATTGTTCTAACTCTCCTACTTTTGTTTGCAGATCTTTCATCAATTCTTTATTCTGGCGTACTATTTTATAATTATGTACCGCCTTATTAATTGAAGTAAGCAGTTCGTCAATGGTTTCAAGAGGTTTTAAAAGGTAATCCGTGGCATTCATCTTAACCGCTTCTTTAGCTGATTCTATGTTGGCATAACCGGTAATAAAAATCACTGGCAGGCCGTTAATAGTTTCCCTGACTTTAGATAAAAACTGTATTCCATCCATACCGGGAAGTTTAATGTCTGATACAATAACATGAACATCGGTATTGTGTAATTTATCTATAGCTTCTTCTGCCGTTACAACTCTAACAACATTAATATTTCTCTTAACCAGCCTCGCAGTCAAAGCCGAACTAAAATCCGGGTCATCCTCTACCAAAAGAAGGTTTATTCTACTATCACTTTTTTCATTCATAAAAACAATCTCCTTTTATATTTTTTCATAGCACATTTAACCTCGTAGGTTGTAATTTATAACCTACGAGGTTGTATTTTTTCTGATATTCTATTCTTTAACTCTAATTTATCCTTTGTATTCCTCTGTGTGATAAAATTTCCATTCTCATGGTTTACATTTCAACAATTTTTGTTCCCTTTCGATCACTGCACGCTCATGCTCCAGTTCCTTTCTCAGCTCTTCTTCTGTTGGAAGATACAATTTATATTTTGAGGCGAAAAGTTGCCGATTCCCCTTAAGAACAGAGTATTTCACGATAGCCTCATTCTTTTCCGAGCACAATACAATACCAATAGTCGGATTATCGCCTTTATTACATATTTTGTCTTCAAAGTAACGAACATAAAAATCCATCTGACCAATATCCTGATGAGTAAGCTTACCTGTTTTGAGATCAATCAAGACAAAACATTTAAGCACGTAATTGTAAAAAACCAGGTCAATATAGAAATGGTCGGTATCAGCGGAAATCCTATGCTGTCGTCCCACAAACGAAAATCCCCGCCCTAACTCCAGAAGGAAATTCTGTAACTTTCCAATCAACATACTCTCCAATTCTCTTTCCTGAAGTTGAGCATCCCTCTTGACATTCAAAAATTCTAGAACAAATGGATCTTTGATCAAATCTTCTGGTTGGGCTAGTCCTTCCAATTTATTGGTTTCCTTTCTTAGCAGGACTCTCTTTTTGCTTGAAAGAAGACGTTCGTAATAAAATGAGTTTATTTGACGTTCAAGCTGACGAGTGCTCCAATTATTAACGATAGCTTCTTTAATGTAGTACTTGCGGGCATCCTCTTTCTCGACCTTGAGAAGCATCCTATAGTGAGTCCAGCTCAATTCGGCACGCGTTGCGTTCCGAATTGGGAATGTTCTATAAAAAGCTCTCATATTCCGCAGGTTTCGCTCATCAAAGCCCTTACCGAATTCCTGCATCAAACTTTCAGCTAAACCTAAAATAAGATATTTGCCATAATCGGCGCGTTCTTTACCTTTTTGCTCCTCATCCACAATCAAACGCCCAATATTCCAATATGCCTCGACCATGATAAAATTAACCGAGTGATAAGTTTTGTTCCTCGCCTTCTGGATGACCTCCCGAACCTGTAAATAGAACTTTTTCCCAAGAGATTGCGCCTCTTTCTTAACAGCAAGAGATTTTGTCTTTTTCGAATTCTTTTTCATATGTTCGAGGCTTAATAGCCTTGAATAAAAACAGCCTATGCCCTTTTTTGCATACGTTCAATTATACCACAAAATTATTAAGGTAATTGGTTACTAGTAATCTCAAAATCAAAGCCGAACTAAAATCCGGGCCATCCTCTACCAAAAGAAGGTTTATTCTACTATCACTTTTTTCATTCATAAAAACACCCTCCTATCCCACGGAAACACAAACTGTCAACAAAAATTAAACTCTTGAGAATCAGTTCTTCTCCTATAAATTTCTAAGAATTCAACAGGAGAAACCACCAACATGCCTTGACGTTTCTTTAGAGGGTAATCTTTTAGATTCCCTGTAATTAAACATCTTGCTTTCCCTCCCAGAGCTGCTTCTAAAAAAGGTTCATCATCCGAATCAGGCAACCTTTTAGTAAGCGGTTCTACGGCAGCTACTTCGCCATCTGTTTCTATCTGATCGAGTAAATACCCTACATGTGTTTGATCAAAAGAAAATTTTGGACGCGACAATACATCTTGATATTCAAAAAGAATACGGGCATCATAGCAAAGCCTCAAAGTTCCGGAAGCTGCCATTCGTACGATTTCCCCCGGAGCGCCAAAAGAACAAAGTAAACCAGATACAAGTACATTTGTATCTAAAACTACTTTCATTTTCTCTTGCGGGCTTTCCGTTGGGCAGCAATTTCTTCGTTAATCTCTTTCAGAGATATACGATCCTTGCCCAGCTTTGCGGAACATTTCTGGATATAAGTTGCTGCTATCATTGTCCGGGCCCGGCGAATGGTACTGAGTAATTCCTCCAGGGTATCGCCGGATACAGCAGACAAAATAGCAACAGGGCTGCCATTTGAAGTAAGGACCATTTCCTTTTCTTTTGGAAGCTGACGCTGAATTTGGGCTGACTTACTGCGTAAATCTCTTATCGTTATAAAGCGCATATATACCTCCTGTCACCCTAAAGTATACACTATTGTCACTCATTTATCAACCCCAATTTAAAATTATTTAATTTTTGCTTTATTTCTTTATTGTCTAATAAACGATCCTTAAACATTGCTTGTTGTTTTATTGGTAAGCGGCAAGGTAACAGTAAAAATTGTACCCTTACCTTTTTCACTTACTACTTTTATATCCCCATTAAACCGCTTAATAATATTATAGCTAATTGCCAAGCCTAACCCCATCCCTTTACCCGGAGCTTTGGTAGTAACAAAGGGGTCAAAAATTTTATCCTGAATTTCTACGGGAATGCCTTCTCCGGTATCAGAAATTTCAATAATTATATTGCCGGAAACACTACCGGTCTTAATAGCAATCCTGCCTTTATCTTTTATAGCGCCGGCGGCATTCATAATTATATTCATAAATACCTGCTGAATCTGCACAACATCAACGCTAACTTTAGGTAATTTTGGGCTTAGTTCTTTACTGATTTCGATATCCGGATTTGAAATCTCTTCTTTAGCGTTTAAAATAACTATTTCAACCATATTATTAACATCAGCTAAATTCATTTCTTTACTTTCTCTGGCGAAAGTAAGAAGATCAGCAACTATTCTTCGACATCTGCTGGTAGCCTTTTCTGTATTTTTTAAGCGTTCCCATAAAGGATTTTTAGAAGGAATATCTTCCAGCATATCCTGAATATAATTTCTAATAGCGCCTACCGGGTTATTAAGTTCATGAGCCATTCCCGCGGCTAAGCGACCTACTGAAGCCATTTTCTCCGACTGAATTAACTGGCTTTGACTCCTTTTTAACTCCTCAAGGGCATCTTGCAATTCCTTAGTCCTTTGTTCAACCTTGCCTTGCAATTCTACGTTCATTTTTTCAATGGTTTCAATAGACTCCATAAGATCTTTGCTTTCTCTTTCATTAACACTGGCACTATCTTTAAGCGAACTCTTATGGTCTTTTATCCTGCCGATTAAATATCCTAACATAAGCACCCCCGTTGTTACAAAAATGTTCCATTCTGCCCCTATAAAATAAACAAGCGCAATCCCTGCTAATAACCCCAATAACCCAAATAAATGCAAAGGCCTATTAACCCACGATATCTCATACACACAAGAATCCGCCCCCTCCGCCGCGCATCGCGGGTGTTTTATTTTAGCTAGAGGAAGGTTAAATAAATTCGGAATTGAGGCAAGACCTCCCTGCACATTAAGACAATTATTTCTATTTTGCTTATAATTATCGAAATAACGTAAAACTATGGTACAGCTATTTCTTTTTAAATCTTTTACGTTCCATTTATCAATAATTTTATTATATCTGACACTAAATTCTGCTAACAATTTATATGTAGCAGCTGGGGTGCCTAATCTTGAATAAAAAGTCTCTAAAGAACCGTAACTTTTCTTTTTAGCAGAGTATGTCCCAGCAATAAAAGGAGCGTTTGGGTTATCTGTATACTCTATAAGTTTCTCAAGCAAACGGCACCAGTATTCGTAACTTACCCAATTCTGCTTATCTTCAAGATAACTCAAGTTCATCTTTGTATCAGAAATAAATTCATTTAATTTTTGATGCCCGTATTTTTCCTCAAAATAAAGAAGCGCAGGATTAACCGAACGACAGCTAACCTCTATTTTTGTATCACTATGGCTTACCTTTGAAAGAGGATATTGCTTTTCTTTGTCCAATCTACTTCACCTATTAATAAACAAACCGATAATGCTAAACATTCTTCAACGATAGGCCTTCTTGTGTATTTTTTTATCTCTATTGATTCTAAAAACATTTTTTGATTTACTCTTAGGCTGGGGCGTCATTAAATCAAAAACTCTAGGGACAATTTTGCTAAAACAAGGACTAAAGTATTTCATATACATATTTAAAGAAGATACAGTAGCGCCTATTTCCTTTTTCGGCACAAGAGTAGTAATTCCCAGCTCAATATTACTCATACCCCTTTCTATACCTACTTTAACAATCTCGTAAAGAAGATTAAAATAAATACAATACTTTTTATTATACGCGTAATCAAGGCCTGAATACATTGGAATTAAAGTTTCATCATCAAAAAGAAGAAGAGTAAATCCAACAAGAGCATCGCCTTTTTTTATTAAAATAACAGCTGATAAATCTCCCAGATACTTATCTATATTTTTAAAAAAATCAGCGCCCAGCCGTTCACGCCGGTATTCTGCCGCGTGATTATAAATATTTACCCATAATTTTTCTAATTCATCAGCGTATTCTGAGAAATTATTCAACACTTGGATAGAGATGTCTTCCCCGCGGCATTTCTCCATCCGCCTTATTATTTTCCATTTATAACGGCTGCGTATAGAGTTTAAATACTCATCAAAGTTTTTCCATTTAATCTTTATTTCAGTACTCGGTAAATTATGAATTCTAATATACCCTAATTGAATTAAATCATCAAATAAGCCGAGTTCTTGGTCATAAAAATCGCGGAAAAGAATAGTTTTAATATTAAGTTCTTTTGCTAAATGCTCTACTTCCTGAGCTAATAATTTTAATACGTTTGCTTTATCTGCACCTTCCTTAAAAGATATAGTATTTCCTATTGCTACCGGAGTGCCGCATTCAAGAGACCGCAGAATAAGAAATTCTTTCCACACCCGCCTGATTAAATTAATTATTATTTTTGTGATGCCTCGGGCAAAAGTATCCAGCTCTGTATCAATAGAATAAACACAGGTATGAGCAATAATTTCATTCCCGTCATAAACTACTGGATAATAATAGCGGCAGTCATTAATCTGCGATTTTTCTATAGCTTTGAGGTATTTATGCGAACATATAAGCCTATTACGGCCGACAATAGCGTTCCACTCTTTCTCATCTATTTCCGTAACACTTTCATAAACTTTTATTTTCATCTATATTTATCGGTATTTTACTCATAGGATTATCTATATAATCCCAAACTCTTTTCCTACCCGCCTAAAAACATCCAAAGTAGCGTCTAAATCATCCTTAGTATGCGTTGCCATTAAACTGATTCTAAAACGGCTTTTTTCTTTAGGGACAGCCGGGTAAGGCACTGCGTTAACAAAAATACCAGTCTCGTGCACCTTTTTGCTCATTTGTCTCAATTTTACTTCATCACCAATTGTCAAAATAAGAATAGCTGAATCCGGGGGCGAAGGAAAAACATCATAACCTAAAGCTTTTAAATTATCATGCATATAATAAATATTATCCCAAAGCTTATTTTGCCAATGAGGTTCTTCCTCTATAACCTTTAAAGCGGCAAGCACGGTAGCAACAACCGAAGGAACAGGGCTTGTAGAAAAAGAATAAGAGCGGGCGTAATAATGAAGGTAATTAATAACTTCTTTGGAAGAAGCCGCAAAGCCTCCGGTAGCTACAAGAGCTTTGCTAAAAGTTCCCATAACAATATCTACCTTACCTTCTAAATGAAAATGTTCTAAAGTTCCTCTACCGCGTTCTCCAATAACACCGGTAGCGTGAGCTTCGTCAATCATTACCTTAGCCTTATATTTATTAGCTAACTGAATAATTTCCGGAAGGCAGGCTAAATCACCATCCATACTAAAAATACCATCAACAACAATAAGTTTACCCATAAATTCTTCGTCACATTTTCTTAACTGCTTTTCCAAATCTTCCATATCGTTATGTTTAAATGTCCTAAAATTACCTCCGGATAACCGGCAGCCGTCTATTATGCTGGCATGATCTAACCTATCAATAAGAACAACATCTTTAGGC
>JBDRIY010000099.1:0-2011 GCA_043815445.1 Candidatus Omnitrophota bacterium | reverse complement strand
GCTTCAGAATTAACAATTGGTTAAGAAAGCCAACCTTCGTCAATAATTCCTTCAACTATTAATTTTTCAATCATTTTACCCTTTTTAAAAATTTGGCCGCTCTTACCGTTAGGCGCGCTTATCTTCAAATTCTCCGCGCTTCCTTTGAGTGTTATATACTTTTGTAATGGATTCAGGCCGTAAGAATCCTGTAATTTTTGTATAAACGATTTTACTTTCGCGGAATCAGCTCCGGCCCTTAGCAAAATAACTCTGCTGACCAAAGGAAAAACAACCGGCTTTACACTTCCCACAGCTCCGTGAACTAACGACATCCCCCCTTCTATAGTTATTATCCTCTCGCCGGAAGATGTCATAAAAACGCAAATAGTTATAAGCGCGCCTCTTTGCTTTTCTATGAAACTCATAAACTCTTCTGCCGGAAAAGGCTTAGCGGCAAAACTAATCCTTTCTTTTCTCCCTTTATCTAAAATATTCTTAATGACAGGAAGTTCATCCTTCAAATCTTCTAATATGTCTCCAACTATAAGATTTACTGCCGCCATTTCCGAGCTTTCAAGATATTCAGCCTGGCCGCAAGATAAGAAAATTTCAAAAGCTTTTGTTAATGCCTCTACTGTATTTTTTCGTCCGGCCGGCTGAGAGTATATATATTCCTTAATAAGCTTACTCAGGCCGGCAATGCCTCCTTTAAAAGGCTTTGTATATTTCTTTATAATATCATCCCTTAATTCCTTATTATTTTGGAATAAAATACTGCCGCCTCTATGGGCGGCTACATGTTTTAAGCCCGGGCAAGCGCGGCAATATATTCTAATTACCGGCGAAACACCCTCCCTCAGGGTTCCCTCGCCTAAATCTACTAACGCCCATGGGCCAAGCGAACCAAGTTTAGTATGTTCAAAGTCAGCGCCTATCTTTATAATTTTGCCCCTTAGCGAGCCAAATCTGCTATATTTAAACTCCACAAAATCCCCCACAGAATAATCTTTTTCTCGTATTGGGCTGGAAAATTGATCCGCCATATTTTTTTGGGTTTGAAATATTGGCGAACTGTTTTTTTGTTCCTCAACGTAAACCAGTAATTTATTCAAATCGTATTTAAACGAATCAAGCTGGCTTAAATCATTTAAAAATTTATTGAACTGGGGCCGATTTTGCCATTTTTTTCCTAATAGCTCCCGGGCAATATCTTCATAGCCGTTTATACTGCCATTTAAAAATAGTTTGCAGAGTTTCTCTATGGAATCAAGAAGTTTTATTTTTTCCTGATTTGTCCTTGATATTTCAGCCATCTCACAGCATACTTTTAATCCCGGCAAAATATAGCGCTGTATAAGCATAGGCTCGTTTTCCACTGCCGATTCAGCCCTAAAAAGAGCTTTCCAATGATCGCAGGCTGATTCATAGTAAATCATACTCGCGCCGGGCAGGCCTAAGGCTTTTAAAATAATGGCTTCGCAATGTGAAATTTCAGAAAGACTGTATATCAGTTTTAAATATTCTCTGTATAGTCCGGATTTCCTTAAAGCTTGAGCTTGCTGAAGGAAAATCAACTTCTGAGTTCCAGTAATAAAAGGTTTTTTAATAGCCTCATCCTGAAAATCTTTATTGCCGCGCTCATCTAAAACCATTGCTATAACGAGAGCTATCGCGTTGATTGTATGCTTTGCGCCGGTTTTCTGTTCCTCTTTTATACTTTCTAAAAAAGGCTTATTTTTTTTCATCGCCATAAGCCTTTGCGCGATAGCGGCGCGCCGGTAGATTTTAAATTCACTGAGAACTGTTTCTAAAAGGAAAATGATAAGTATATCTCCGCCGTTTTCTTCCATAAGCTCCTGATAAGCCCCTAAGAAATTTTGCTCCCGCGTAACCTTAGACTGCCTTTTCCAAAAACTATTATAGGCGATGAAAGCTAACTCCACTTTTCCGGTAAATGTCAACCGTTCACTATGGAGAGATAAAAGATAATAGTATCTTTTGATAGCAAAATAAAAATTTAATCTATTAT
>JBDRIY010000098.1:0-13696 GCA_043815445.1 Candidatus Omnitrophota bacterium | reverse complement strand
GAGCTGTTGGAATTAGTAATAAAAGAGGACTTGTTAAATGATAAGTATTTTTGGTATTTTCCAGTAGAATTATTTTATCGCTTAAAAGACATTGATAAAGCTCGATATAAGTCTACAGGGACAAACTTGATCCAATCTGTACGTTTTGTTCCGTCAAGCCAACGAATACTTTATTATCAATTAAAACTATTAAAAGCAGATGAGCTTGAAGCGTTTAATATGATTATTCGGGAAGGTATTAATTCAATGCCGGCGCATCTGGAAAAATTTACAATAAATCGGCAAATTATAATTTTAGATGGATTGCTTGCTTATCAACAATATCGGCTTATCGCCGAGGAGCCTAATCCAAGTAAAGAGAGGCGAAAGTTTAAAGATCAAATTCTACTGGCGCGCTTGCAACTGCCCGCTCATTTAAAAGAATCGTTTAAGATTCAGGAATTGCCTTCGCCCGGAGACAGTTCACGGCCGATGGTATTTAATGCCGGAATTGGGAGCGGAATTAATGAAAAGCCTTTTTTGCGGTTAAATTGGTCGCCATTTAAGCAAGAAATTGTTGGACAAAATAGTCTTGAAGGAGATGAGCTTGTTGTTTTTGATCTTGCTGTTGGGTTTTTTGAAGATGAGCATAAGGCTTTTATTGATAAATTCGATTTAATACGAATTTTAAATCTTAATACTTTACTAGTTTCTGCAGCGGATGAAAGCCAATGGTCTTGGCAATTGTATATGGGCGTTAATCGTACTGAAGATAATGGGGAATATAAATATGATGGAGCTATGAGCTATGGCCTTGGCCGTGCGTGGAAATGGAACGAAACTGTTACGGGTTATGGTATGGTTGATTTCGCGGCGCACACTTTATTTCCTTTTGTTCGAGCGCGCCCACATTTAGGTTTAAGGTTTGATTTAGGAAAATTACGGACTTGGCTGTATTTTGGAGCTGAATCTGTTAATTATGATCTTGAATTTCGTGATATTGGAGGAGGAAAGATACAGTATTCATTGAGCGATCAACGCGCCATTTACATTGAACTTTCCAACGAAAATGCCACGCAAGCATCTCTTGGATTAAGCTGGTATTGGTAAAAAAGCTGATGTTTCTATAAACTTCGGGATGATTCCTCGCGGACACAAAAGAAGTTCAATTGAATTAAAGAAAACCGAAAAAAATGAGCCCAAGATGGAATAATAAAAAAGTTGATAGGAGAGAAAATACGATTATAATAGAAAGAAAGACAGTGGTAAAGTGATTATAGCCGTGGCAAGAAAGCCTTTAACAAGGGTTTACAGGACATTAAAAAGCTGGGTCTTTGAAGATTTTAGTACTTTTAAATTAACTAAAGTACATTAGACAATATTCATTGAAGGTATGAAAATGAGTGCGTTGAGCAAAGTATTATATGTTTTGCCTATTTGTTTTTTTCTATTTCTAATATCTGGCTGTGCGGGTTTAAATCCTAACCCAGGGGAAAGAACTGCGGATGTGTCATGGGATTATGGAAATTATTCAAGGGCGTTATCCATTATTAGGCCGGCTGCTGAAAAAGGAGAACCATGGGCACAGTTGCGTTTAGGTTCTGCCTATGAATTAGGTGCTGGTGTAAATGAAAATGTTAAAGAAGCTATTAGGTGGTATAAAAAGGCAGCTGTGCAACAGGGGAAAAGTGGTTGGGCAAAAGGAAAAATAATAGGGAGCCTTGGTAGGCAAGGATATTTTAACCAGCATAGTGATGCCTTAGTAGCGCAATATCAACTATCCAATATTTATTTACGCGGTGAGGATATAGAAAGAAATTTGACTCAAGCCTATCTATTAATAAAAAATGTCTTAAAAGAAAGTAAAGGGTATGATATCTTTTTTTGCCAAATGCCTTCGGGGGATCGATGGCTTCCAATTAAGGAGATCAATAAAACATTAATGATAATCAAGAAAGAAATGTCAAAAGAAGAAGTGGACGAAGCAGAGTTATTGTCGAAAACTTGGACACCTCGGGGAAATTTATAAGCTGTGAAACGATTAATATTATTTACCTTTATATTGCTTGCAATAGGTTGTGTTGGCGGAAGACAGGTATATTTAACTACAGAGCACAAAGACAAAAATTATATTTTTGAATTTTTATCACCCGCAATTGGTTCAATAACATTACCCGGCGATCCTGATGCCTGGGTTAAAATGGGTATGGAATCAGGGTGGTTCACTTTTTACAATGAGAAGAGTAATGACACTGTTCAATATATCAATACTAAAAAAGAATCTTTAGAGTTCTACACCAAAGAATTGAGCACTAACGAAAATTTAATAAACGGATATTATGAATGGGAAAAAGAATATTTAGCTAAATCCCCTGTTGTAGAAAGCGCTATAATTATTGAAAAGGAAATAAATGAAGATAGTGAAGACTATATTTTATTTGAAGTCGTGAGGAATGATGGTAGAAATCATTTTATATATTCCTCAATCAGGGATAAACGTGTTACAATAATATCTTTACAAACGAATGATCCAGAAGATATAGCTCTTAAAAATATTATTCAAATGTACAATAGTACAAAACAATAAAATAATCCCCTGACAAATATGTTAATAAAGATCGTTTAGCGGTTTGAATAAAGCAAGCTGCGGAGAAATAGAAAGACTTGAAAATAAAGAGTTTTTAAGAAAATTTTTGAACTTTTACGATATTGAAAAGGGAGGAGCTTGGATGGTTTATAAGTATCCTAACAGAATAAAGGAAGTCGATGAAGCCAAAAAACAAATCGATAAACACCGGCCGTTGAATAAACATGCCCGGGAGCAGTTAAAGGAATATTATCGCATAGGACTCACATATTCAAGTAATGCTATTGAGGGTAATTCTTTAACCGAGACAGAAACAAAGATTGTCTTAGAGGACGGAATAACTATTGGCGGAAAACCCCTAAAAGATCATTATGAGGCTATAGGGCATAGTCAGGCTTATGATTTACTTTATAAATTGACTAAGAATGGGGATATAACGGAAAAGAATATTTTAGGCCTCCATAAGTTATTTTATTATCATATAGATATTAAACAAGCAGGCAAGTATAGAAAAGTACAGGTATTTATAACCGGCAGTGATTTTTATCCGCCGCCAGCCGGTAAGGTGCCTCAATTAATGGAGAAGTTTGCCAACTCAATTCCCGGCCTAAAGAAAAAATATCATCCTGTTGAATATGCGGCCTTGGTGCATCTGGAGTTAGTAACCATTCACCCTTTTGTGGATGGTAATGGAAGGACAGCTAGGCTGTTAATGAATTTAGCGTTATTACAAACAGGATACGTTATTACAATTATTCCGCCGGTATTAAGACAGGAATACATTAGTGCTATTGTCAAAAGTCAAGGAAAGCAAAAAGATACTAAACCGTTTATCAATCTTATTTCGGCAATGGTTTATGAAAGTCAGCAGGATTATTTGCGGATGCTAAATGCTTTGAATCAAAAGTAGCATAAATTGGATATATTCCTCCGCGAAAATTCCGCCTAAACACCCATTATGATGTATTCAAATTTTCAAATACATATAAATTAAGGATATCTGGCAAGGACATGTTTGTGGGCGTTTGCAATGGAATTTTTAGCACAAAATATAAATTAACCGAACAGCTTTCGGCTAATTTTGAGAGTTGGTTTAAACCAGCCTACAAAAAATACTAATTACCTATTATAATTATAAATCGAAAGATGATAGGCGAAGCCTAAACCTAAATTTAGAAGAATTAGCTCTAGTAAACCCTTTGAAAGGGACATTTTTACTTTGCCTTGACAAATTATAAAAATCAGTTGCAAGATTGGAGAATTTGTAGATAATAAAGGCTATTATGTTGAAAAATTTAGAAAAATATCTTTTAGAAGCGGCGGGAAAAAATAAGGATGAGATTAGGCCTGAGAACCCTTATCGTGAGATTGGCTTTGATGGAATTTCTCAGCGTTTGGGATGGGTAAAGACTGTGTCTTTTTCGCGAATAAAAGAATCTTTAGCTAACCTATCAGCTATCTTAGAAGGAAAGCAGAATTTTATATTTGTAGGAATGGGAGGTTCAATAAACGGGATAAAGCCTTTGTTCACTATATTTAATGAAATTCCTGCGAAGCTACAACAAGCGAAGCAGAAAAATTGTTTCTTTTATGCCTTGGATAATTTAGACCCGGACGCCCTTGAAGTTGTCCTAAAGGGTATTGATGATTTAAATAAGACCTTAGTTATTTCTATTTCTAAATCCGGAACAACTAAAGAAACTCAGCTTTTAAGTTCGGCTTTAAAAGAGGCATTTATAAACCGTTTAGGCCAAGGCTCATGGCAGGAGCATTTTTTATGGCTTAGTGATCCTTGTTCTTTTGAAAAGTTGGACTCTTTAGGCTGGACAGAAACTATGAAGGTTCCAATTCAATTTGATTCTAAAGCTGACATTGGCGGAAGGTTCTCATCTCCTCATACTCTTATTTTCTTTCTGCCTTTATTCCTGCTTTTAAATAAAAACTCAGCTAAGCTTGAAGAAATCTATAATTATTTTGTTTTAATTCAAAAGGATGTTGAAAGAAAAGCTTATGCTGCCTGTGAAAAGTATGCTAATAAAACAAATGCTTATTTTTCGCCTCTTATACCGGAAGAACTAGGGGAATCTTTTTCTTCATGGATAGTTCAGCTTTTTCAGGAGTCTCTTGGCTCTAAAGATGATAGCTTGGCGGTAAAAACAATAACAAACAGGAAGAATAATAAGGAGTTATCTTCCCTAAGGCTGGATTTAGAAATTAATGATCCAGCAGCAGCACTTATGGCCCAAATGTATTTTTTTCAGATTTTTGTAGCTTACTACGCAGCGATGAAAGAGGTAAATTTTGTTACTCAAAATTTTGTTGAAAAGTATAAAAATCAAGTACGTGAGCTTGAAAATTCTCCGGTTAAAGCTAAGATGCCTAAGATAGTTGATTTAACAGAAGCTATAAACGAAGTTAAAAAAAATATTAATCCAAAACAGCATTTTATTGAAGTTGTTCTTTATTTTTATCCTCAGCCAGAGATTATTGACAGGATTAAAAAAGAATTTAGCAGAGAATTTGAGCAGGAAATTCTTGTATTTGTAGGAAGCGACTGGAATCATCAATCTTATCAGGCGGCATTCGCGGATAAAAATACTTTTTATGTTTTATTCGTTGCTTGCGAGTATAAACATAGCGTTGCAGGGCTGCCCGCGAGTATTCTTTTGGAAAACAGTAATACTCTTAAGACAATCGCTAAAGCAACTTATCTTACCCTTAAAGATAAATCTCTTTTTTTGTCGTTTTCAAAGGAATCCTATAAAAAGAAATAAGGGGATGCCTGATTGCACCGATTTCAGCCAGAGGCTGATCCGCCTCAGGCGGAAAAAACAGATTACACAGATTAAAAATGCGGGCATGATTGAAAATTATATCTGAACAGGAGGCTTTTATGAATAATATTATTCAGGAATTGAGAGAGAGAGCTAAAAAAGATCCGAAAAAAATAGTTTTTCCCGAAGCAAACGACGAAAGAGTAGTTGAGGCGGTGAAATATATAGAAAAAGAGGGAATTGCTGAACCGCTTTTGCTCACTCAAGATAATCTTGAGCCTGAAAAGCAAGAAAAATTTGCTAATCTTTTTTTTGAGCGTAAGCAGGCTAAAGGAGTAACTTTCGAAGAAGCTCGGGAACTTATGGAAAACCCTCTTTATTATGCTGCAATGTTAGCTCGCTATGGATATGCTGATGGATTTGTTGCTGGAGCAAAATTCACTACTTCTTCGGTGATAAGGGCCGCGCTTGCTTGCTTAGAAGTGGATAAAAAATCAGGGACTGTTTCTAGTTGTTTTCTTATGGCAGTTCCTGACTGTCTTTATGGTGAAAAAGGAGTTTTTGTTTATGCTGACTGTGGAGTTATTCCTTACCCAACAAGCGAACAACTTGCTAATATTGCTATTTCCAGTGCTCGTTTTACTCAAGATGTCTTAGAAATCATACCTAGGGTCGCTTTGTTAAGTTTTTCAACTAAAGGAAGCGCTGAGGGCAGATGGATCGATAAGATAAAAGAAGCTGTTGAAATTGCTAACACCAAAGGTAATGGATTTTTAATTGACGGAGAACTTCAGGGAGACAGCGCTCTGGTTCCGGAAATAGCAGCGCGTAAATTAGGAGAGAGTAAGGTTGCCGGAAAGGCTAACGTTTTAATTTTTCCTAATCTTGATGCCGGCAATATTTGTTATAAGCTCACTCAGCGTTTAGCAAAAGCTCGGGCGGTAGGGCCTGTTATTTTGGGGACAATTCAGCCTTGTAGTGATTTATCCCGAGGTTGTGAAATAGAAGATATAATTGATTGCACAGCGATTACAGTAATAAGAGCTCAAAAAAGAGCTAAGGTTGAGGCTGAAAAAGTTAAAAGTGGATTATGAATCCCATTAGAGATTTTAAATATATAGCCGGCAAGGCATTTTTAACTGAGATTCAAATCTCTAACGGGGTAAAAATATTAGTTATAAACTGCGGAAGCTCGTCTATAAAGTATAAACTTTATAATTTTCCCGCGAGCACTCTTATTGTTAAAGGGCTTATAGAAAGGGTTGGTGAAAAAAAATCAGGCATCAAGGATCATACTCAAGGAATAAAGGTTTTAATAGCTGATATTCTTAAGAAAAAAGCTGTTGAAAGTTTAGAAGAGATTTCGGCTATTGGCCACAGAGTTGTTCATGGCGCGGAAGTCTTTAGACAGCCTCGTTTGATTGATAATAAAGTAATAAAAAACATTAAGAAGTGTTCTGGGCTGGCGCCTTTGCACAATCCCGCTAATTTAGCCGGAATTATCAGCTGTAAGAAATTTTTTTCTAAAATCCCCCAGGTAGCAGTATTTGATACAGCTTTTCATCAGAGTATTCCCGAGCATGCTTATAGGTATGCCCTGCAAAATAAGTATTACCATAAATATAAAATAAGAAAATATGGTTTTCATGGAACTTCACATCAATTTGTAGCCCAAACAGCAGCAAAACAATTAGCTAAACCTCTCAATAAGCTAAAGCTGATTACTTGTCATTTAGGGAATGGCTGCAGTATTACAGCTATTAATAAAGGGCAGTCTGTTGATACCTCTATGGGTTTTACTCCCTTAGAGGGGCTTATAATGGGAACGCGCTGCGGCGATATTGACCCGGCGGTTATTCTTTATATTATGAAAAAGGAGAACTTATCCATCTCAGCTGCCTCTGATATTTTAAATAAAAAAAGCGGGCTGTTAGGAGTTTCAGGTATTAGTAATGATTTTCGAGCCATAAAAGAGGGAGCTAAAAAAGGTAAATCTCTTGCTAAACTCGCGTATGATATGTTTATCTACCGGATCAAGAAGTATATTGGCGCCTATTATTTTGTTTTAGCCGGAGTTGACGCGATATGTTTTACTGGAGGAATTGGCGAGAATAATTTAGATGTGCTCAACAGCATAAAAAAAGATATTTCAACGATTATACCTAAAAAAGTAAAAGTTTTAACTATTCCTACAGATGAGGAATTAATGATAGCTAACTTGACTTATGAATTAATAACCGCAAAATATGAATATAAGGGTTTAAAATGATGAGAACCATGCTTAAATCAAAGGTTTGCTACGCGACAATCAAGGATCTGCAACTTCATTATCGGGGCAGTATAACTATTGATGAAGACATAATGTTGGAAGCTGACTTAAAACAAGGAGAACAGGTAGATGTTTTGAATTTGAATAATGGATCAAGACTGCAAACTTATGTAATAAAAGGGGAAAAGGCAAGCGGAGTGGTTTGTTTGAACGGCCCGGCTGCCCGTATGGGATATAAAGGAGATAAGATTGTTATTATTTCTTACGGTATATATTCGGAAGAAGAGTTGAAAAGCTTAAAAGCAAGATATGTAGAATTAGATGAACAAAATAAAATTAAAAATACATACCTGGCCTGAAGAAATCCTTAAGAAAAAGTGTAAAACAGTCAGGAAAGTTGATGATAAGGTCAAGGGCTTTTTGAATGAAATGCTTTCATTAATGAGGATTCATTCGGGGGTAGGGCTGGCTGCTAATCAAGTTGGGCTTGATTTAAGTTTAATTGTAGTAGAGTTTAAAGACAGAGTTTTAAAATTAGTTAATCCTTGTATTATTAGGGCTCAAGGCATAATAACTCTTAAAGAAGGATGCCTCAGCTTTCCTGATTTAGAGCTGGAAGTTAAGAGGCGTAATAAGATCCAGGTTCAGGCATTAAACGAACAAGGGAAAAGTATAAAATTAAAAGTTGAAGGTGTTTTATCTGTTATTCTACAGCATGAAATTGACCATATTAATGGGATTGTTTTTATTGATAAGATTTCTTTGTGGCAGAAGCTAAGAGTGTCTGGAAAGTTGAGAGCAATTGGGAAGAAATAGAATATACGCGGTAATCGTTGAAGGGCTGCGTAGCTGGAAACGTTGAGCAGTTATCGTTGAACGTGAAAGACGATAGACGTAAAACAAAAGACAATTCGAGCTACGCAACTGTATACTGTTCAACGCAATCTTTAAAGGATGGGGCCGGTATGGAATGTGTGAATAGTAAGAAAAATATTGATTTCTGTTCCTGCACTTATCCTTCTTGTTCAAGAAAAGGGCTGTGTTGTGAATGTGTACGGTATCATCTCGCGAACGAAGAAGTTCCAGGCTGTTTTTTCCCTCCTGAAGCGGAAAAAACTTATAATCGTTCAAAAGAATATTATAGCTCTGTTTGTAAATGCAAATGAAAAAAGAAACTGAATTAGTTATTATTGGAGCCGGCATCGCGGGGGTTAGCGCGGCAGTGTATGCTAAGCGCTGTGGGCTGGATTTCTTGATTGTTGAACCAGGGGCAGTAGGCGGGCAAATTTTATCTATGGAAGGCGTAGACAACTATGTAGGTTTAGGTATAGGCCTAAAAGGAAAAGATTTAGCCGCTAATCTTACAAAGACATTAGAAGACTTAGAAATAGCTGTTACTGCTGAAGAAGTAACTAAAATCGAAGTAGAATCAAAAAAAGTTACAGTATATACCGATAATAATATTTATTCCGCTCAAGCTGTAATTATTGCTACAGGCGCGTCTTTTAGAAAATTAGGGGTCCGGGGAGAGGCAGAATTTTTAGGAAAAGGTGTATCTTACTGCGCGGTTTGTGATGGTTTCTTTTTTAAAGATAAGGAAGTAGCTGTTGTAGGCGGAGGGAATACTGCTTTAGAAGAAGCCTTGTATCTTTCTGAAATTACCCGCAAGGTTACTTTAATCCACCGCAGGGATCAGTTTAGAGCTCTTGATTATTTACAAAAAAAAGTTATTGAGAGAAAAAATATTGAAGTTATTTTTAATACTATAGTAAAAGAAATCAAAGGTGATAGCATTGTAAGAGAAACGGTTGTTGAAAATGTCCAGTCTGGGCAAAGTTCTACTTTAACAGTAGACGGGATTTTTGCCGCCATTGGCATTATTCCTAACACCGGATTTTTAAATAATACTATTTCTGCTGATAACGAAGGTTTTATTCTTACTGATCAGCAAATGAAAAGTTCTCTAGATTTTATTTGGGCCGCGGGAGATTGTAGAAAGAGGCCGTTGAAGCAGCTGGTAACAGCCGCTTCAGAAGGAGCAATTGCCGCTATTAGCGTTTACAAATACCTTAAAGGCCAATATATAAGCGCTTAAGGCAAAAGAAACCTAAACGAGGCCCTTCGCGGGTATTCAGGGTTCAATCCTTCGTTATTCTCAGGACAAGTTTCGACTAGAGCTTTTTCTTCCTGTTAGGCCTACTCGGGAAAAAGCTAAGTCTCATTGAAAATGAAAAAAAAGAATTTCTTTCCTTTTTTAAGAATAGGAGTAACTCTTGCTATTCTTTTTGCTCTTTTTAAACTTGTTCCTTATGGTAAATTAATTGAGGTTTATAAAGATTCTCATAAAATTTATCTTTTTTGGGCCTTTTTGGCTTTTTTTCTTTGTTATTTAATAGGAGCAGCCAGATGGAAGTTTTTGCTGGTTTCTTTGGGGATTAAAGCCGGTAAGCGTGAAGTTTTTTATTCGTTTTTTTCCAGCCTTTTTTTTAATCTTTTTTTCCCTTCTTTTGTTGCCGGTGATCTGTTTAGAGGATACAGTATATCACGCCGTCATGGCGAGTTGAAAAAAGTTGCTTCTTCAATTCTTATGGACCGCTTCAGCGGAGCTTTAGCCCTGACTTTAATCGCTTTTTTTTCTTTTATTTTTAAAGGAGACATTATTGAGGTGGGAGGAGCCGGCAGCGCTCTTTTTATTCTTTGTTTTTTAGCTCTTTTTGGTTCTTTAGCTATTTTCAGTAAAACTTTTTTCTCACTATTAATGAAAGTTTTTAAAAAGAAGTCTTCTTTAAAGGAAAAAATTTCTTCTTTCCATAACCAGCTTTATTTTTTTAAAAAAAACCCGAAAGTTTTCTTTAAGAGCTTTCTTTTTTCTTTTCCTATTCAAATTTTTTCATCTATAGGTTTTTTCATTTCCTCTAAGGCTTTCGGCCTGCAAATAGATATTATTTATTTTTTGATTTTAGTCCCTATTGTTATGGCTATAGCTCTTATTCCCATAACTATTGCCGGAGTGGGAACAAGGGAAGCTTCAGCAGTTTACTTTTTTTCTCTTATCGGCGTAGAAAAAAGTGTTGGGCTGGGGATGTCCTTATTGAATTTAGTCTTTTTGATTGTTATGGGAATTTTAGGGGGTATTTTTTATGTTAGTGTATATCATAGATGGTTTCAACCTCGTTCATAGAATACCGGCTGTAAAGAAGTCAAGCCAGCCTCGTTTAGATTTAATCCGTTATATAAAAATAAAAAAACTTACCGGAAGCAGTAACAATAAAGTTATAATTGTCTTTGACGGAGGTTTTGACTCTATTGCCGGCCAGGAAGCAGGCTATGAAATAGTTTTTAGCGGCAGTAGAAGTGCTGACGAAGTAATTATGAGCAGAGTAGAAAAAATGAAAAATAAAAGTGAAATTATAGTGGTGACTGATGATAGAGAGATAAGAGATTCAATAAAAAGCCAAGGAGCTAAAATTTGCCGCACGGCTGATTTTATTAATAATAAGCTAAAAAAAATAAAAGAGGAAGATAAGGATATAAGCTATACTCTTCAAAACGAAATAACTAAAGAAATGAGGAAAATATGGCTGAAAGAGTGAACCCCGTTAAAAATAAAATTTTTAACGGAGCAAACGAAAATTTTATAAAATTTTTAGGAACAGCTGGAGCTCGGTTTGTAACCATAAAGCAGTTAAGAGCTTCCGGAGGCATTTGGCTTAGTTTTAAAGGAACAAACTTAATTATTGACCCTGGGCCTGGCGCTATAGTTAGATGTAATTCTGCCCGCCCGAAATTAGACCCTTGCAGCTTAAGCGCTATCGTATTGACGCATAAACATTTAGACCATTCCGGTGATACGAATATAATGATTGAAGCTATGACTGAAGGGCGGTTTAAGAAAAAAGGAGTTTTGTTTGCTCCGGTAGACGCTTTAGAAGATAAGATAGTTTTAGATTATCTTAAAGATTCGCTGGAAAAAATAACTGTTTTAAAAAAAGGTAAATTTTCTATTGGTAGTATTCAATTCCAAGCTCCGATAAAAAATCTTCATTCCGCGCCGACTTACGGTTTGAAATTTTATTTGGATAAAGAGGTTGTTTCTTTTGTCTCAGATTCAAAGTTTTTTAAAGGCTTAATTCCCGCCTATAAAGATTCAACAATTTTAGTACTGAACGTGGCTTTTTACCAAAAAAGAGAAGAATTCGACCATTTATGCCTTGAGGACGCGATAAAAATAGTTAAAGAAATAAAACCAAGAAAAGCTATCCTAACCCATTTCGGTATGAGCATGCTAAGAGCAAAACCCCATATATTGGAACAAAAAACCAGAAAAGAACTCAATATGGACATAAAGTTTGCCTACGACGGCTATACTTTGCAATTGTAACAAACATTTTGCTCAAATATCACGCGGGTATGTCTTGGACTATTCCCCGCAGAAGCACTCGTTTTTCCCCTGCGAGGAAAAACTTCGTTCGGATTTTTCCCCTCGCTCTTTTTTGCCTTCGGCGAAAATCCATGCCCGCTCGGTGAAAAAACGTTCTGCGGAAAATTACCCAAATCATAACCGCTAATGCGTGCTTATTCCATGGATCTTTGCTGTCATTCCCGCGAAATTGGAATGCGGTTTTTGCTCATTCATCAATAGTTCTAATTATTGGCGGTTTATTAATTTGTACTTTAAGGGATAAAAAGGAATAATTTAAGGGGGTGAAAATGGATGTTGGAAGAAGAGATATTCTTGAATTAATAGCGAAGAGTGGCGGAAGAACTCGTATTGATAAAAGCAAATTACCTTGGCCGGAGAGAAGGTTTAGCCGTCTTAAGGATTACTTAAAAGACTTATGTGAACTCGATAATATCAAAGACGAAGGTGACGACATTTACTCTTTGACAGAAAAAGGGAAACAAAGAGTTCTTGATAAGAATTATTCTAATTGGAAAAAATACGACGAAGCTGATTTGGTATAGTATAGAGCATAAAGTATTTTAGAAATTAAATGAAAACCATACACTTAATAATCTTAATCTGCCTAATACCCCTAACAGTCTTTGCCCAGTCATCTGCGCATACTGAAAAAAATGTTCTAACTGTGCTGGATTTGGACAAAGTATTGGTAACCGATCCAACTTCTGTTTCAAAAAAGGAGTTTTATGAATATTCATCTATTATAATACATGGTTTTTCCGGATCAGGAGGCCATTTTCTAGGTGAGGAAGAGATTCAATGGATAAGAAAGGCTGAGAGTTCTCTTAAATCTAAGGGTATTAAACTAAAAAAAGATGAGGAGTATAGGAATTTTGCTATCGCTGATTCATATTTCAATGATTGTAAGTACAATAAAGCATTGGAAGAATTTAAAAATATGAATTGCCAACATGAAATAGAGCTGACAGAATGGTTTATCAACAATAAGGGAATTAAAAACGGTGTCGTAAATATAAAGGAATACCCTGGTCCCATTCCGTACGAGGCTTCAGAAACTGCCAGAGTAGAAGATAACCTTTACGCATTTATTGCTTACTTTAAAGGCCCTATCTGTAGATATAATAAAGTAAAAAACCTGCATACAATAATACATGTGCCTAACTGGCAGTATAATTGGTGTGATGCCCTTAACTTTGAAAATGGGAAGCTTACTATTAAATTAAGGGATATTACAGAAGCCGGAGACACATTTGTTTTCGATAACGCAACGCAAGAAATATATAAGAAAAAAAAGGGAATACAGGAATGAACCAGGCACGTACGATAATAGAAAATCCGTAAATTTAAGTAGGTTTATTATTTTTTAAAAAAAGTGTAAATGAGGTTTGACAATACACTAAAAATAGTGTATACTTTAATTGGAGTAAAATAGATGTATGAAGTAATCTTTTACGAGGATAAAAATAGAAGAAGCCCAACTGATGAATTTCTGGACGATTTACAACCTAAGATTCGGGCAAAAGTAGAAAAGTGGATAGAGCAGCTTGAAAAAGAAGGCCCGAATTTGCCAAGGCCATACGCGGATGTTGTCCAAGGAAAAATCAGGGAATTACGCATACGTTTCGGTTCAAATTTCTACCGGTTTTTATATTTTTTCTTTGGCA
>JBDRIY010000097.1:0-2566 GCA_043815445.1 Candidatus Omnitrophota bacterium | reverse complement strand
GTTGATTTCAAGGCAGTAAAGCGGGGTTATGGTATAGGTGAAACTTTCAGCGCTTTTATTATGAATTTGAAGTTTAGCGCCTTGGGGCATTAGTTCTGAAACAGCGAGTTTAACGCCGGTAAGACAGTCCTCTACTTTTATTTGTTCCGGGTCAACTTCTAAACCCATAGCCCGGGCGGTAGACGTAAAAAGCAGAGAAAATGTTAAAATGAAAATAACTAAGCTGGACAAAAAAACAAAAGGATCCTTTTTCAAAATCATTTTTCCACCTCCCTTTGGAAAATGTTTTTAATCGGGCGCGCTTAATACCGCGGTTGTCCTTATTCGGCCTCTAAATTTTCTTCCGGGCATTTATTTCTTATATCCTCTAATACTTTCTGATTCATACATACATCACCTCTTTTAAAATCGCGTCTCTTAGCTGGGGTTTTAACGCTCTTTTAGTTACTAAATCTACTCTTATTCCCAAAACAGCCTCTAAAAAATTCTTTAAATCAATAAATTCCCAGCCTATGGCTCCGGAGAATTCTACCAAAAGGTCAAGGTCGCTTTCTTCAGACGTCTGCCCGCGGGCGAAAGAACCAAAAATACCGATACCTTTTACTTTAAATTCTCTTTTTAGCCGGGGAGTAACTTTTCTCAGGACTCGCGTTATCTCTTCTTTTGTCCTCATCTTTCCACCTCCCCTTAGAAATACTAATTTCACTAATTAAAATCTGCCCGAAAATCAAAACGCGCGCCTGCGCGGCGGCTATTCTTATTTTTTCAGATACTTCTTTAAATACTCCTTGGCTCCTTTAAGAAATTGCCGCGCTTCATCCAGCGCTTGTTCAGCGTCTTCCTCTTCAATAACTGAAAACACATCATAATCGCCGTTTTCTCTATCATCTTTTAAATTGTTCAGCATCTTGCCGAATTTCTTACCAAATTTTTCTGTATTGACAAAGTGCAGGCCGAATAAAGTTACTACCCCGTGATGAGTCCCCGCTTCTATCCCTTCTGTTAAAAGAAGCGCTTGGGCGGCGTGAAAAGCGCAGTAATAAGCGCGGGAAACCGCGTCATCATATTCATTATTTTTTAACAAAATCTCTGCCGCCGACAATTTAGCTTCTGCTTTTTTTATATAACCTTCTAATAAACTTAAAGTATCCTTATCCAATTTTTACCCCCTCTTTTAAAATATTCGTGATAAAAGGAGTTTTTATCATACAAAAACGTTTAAAATCTTTGCTTCTGTAAACTTTTAGCGAAATCAAACGTTGTTTTTCTAATAAAATATCCATTACAATATCATAAACTTTACTCTTAAACTCTATTTTATTAGAAACCGGCGTTACTATGAATATATCGTAATCCGAATTTGGGCGCTCGTCCCCCCTGGCCCGGGAGCCGAATAAATACATCATTTCTATCTTATTCATTAATCCCGCTTTTTTCAGCTTTTCAATAAATATTTGTATTACCTGATCCATAATAAAAGTGGCTTATGCGCGCCTTCCCTTAAAACTTATCTAAACTATTTTACCATTGCGTTATCCTGCTTGCCATAAAAATTCTTGGTTTTTTTACTCCCGGCGGTAAGCTTCCCGCCTGTGCCTTACTTTAAAGATTATTACTTTTTTCTCAGCGTCATCAATGCTGTAAAGTATCCTGTAATTTCCCTGCCTGACGCGGAATTCGTCTTTCCCCAGCTTTACACAATCCGTTGGTCTGGGCAATTTCGCCAGATGCTTAATTTTATCTATAATTCTGGCGATATCCTTTTTAGGAAGCCCGCGGATTTCTTTTTTCGCTCTCTCCTTAATACGGACATTATAATAATTCATCTTTTTTAAGTTCTTCTATAAAAGTATCAAGGGAAGTTTCTTTATCTTTCGCCCTTTCTTTAAAGGCCTTTAAATCCGCGCGGTCTTCTTTCATTGCCCTTCTTACTAACCAGTTTATATATTTAGATACAGACATTTCTAACATAGCAGTCCTTATTTTTAAGGCTCTATGCACGTCTCTATCTAAATATAATGTTGACCTTATATGTTCCATCGCTTCTCACCTCCAATTAAGTTATAACATAATAACATAATAATGACAAGAAAAATTCCGGGAAATTCGTAACAGCGAATTGACCAGTAAATAATGTTACCCAAGCAGAAGACAAAAGGTATCGTTGACCAATAATATATGTTACCTCTAATATTCGGGGACAAATATTCGGGGACACACACCTAACTATTCTTCTTTTTCGGCCCGGGTTTCTTCTTTTTCAAATCTCTACCCGTTAAATTTTCAAGATATTCTATAAACTTTTTATCTCCTAAAGGCCGGCCGGTCAGAGTATGCTGTTTAAAAAGTTTTTCCTCTTTTTCGCTGGTTTCATCACTTAAGTAACTTGCCCAATCTTTTATCTCAGAAGTTATAAAATTATTCGTGAGTAAATTGTTCTTTTCTCTTTTTATATGAGGTTTAGCGCTTGACCAAGGATAATCTTGGGCTTTTTTCACTATTCCCGCTCTTACCGGATTTCTTTCCACATATCTCATCGCGGCGTAAAGATGAGATTCGGATAATA